>CAZBOF010000001.1:0-21676 GCA_964493285.1 uncultured Rhizobacter sp.
CTGGCGCGGGCGGAAGACAACATCAAGACGTTGACGCTGTGCGGCGGCGTGCCGATCCGCAACCAGTTGGCGAGCCTGGCCCATGGCGCGCATATCGTGGTCGGCACGCCGGGCCGCATTCTGGACCACCTGTCGCGCGAGACGCTGGCGCTGGATGCGCTGAATACCCTGGTGCTTGACGAGGCCGATCGCATGCTCGACATGGGGTTCGCCGAAGACATCGCGCAAGTGATCAAAGCGTGCCCGAAGACGCGCCAGACCCTGCTGTTCTCGGCCACCTACCCCGAGGGCGTGGCGAAACTCGCCGAACGCTTCATGCGCGAGCCCAAGGAGGTGAAGCTCGCCGAGCGCCATGCCGCCACCAAGATCCGCCAACGCTTCTATGAGGTGAACGAGAGCGAACGCCTGCACGCCGTCGGCCTGCTGCTGAACCACTTTCGTCCCGGCAGCACGCTGGCGTTCTGCAACACCAAGCAGCAGTGCCGCGACCTCGTCGCCGTGTTGCAGGCGCAGGGCGTCGTCGCGCTGGAGCTGCACGGCGACCTCGAGCAGCGCGAGCGCGACGAAGTGCTGGTGCAGTTCGCCAACCGCAGCTGCAGCGTGCTGGTGGCGACCGACGTGGCCGCGCGCGGGCTCGACATCGCGCAGCTCGAAGCCGTGATCAATGTCGACATCACGCCCGACGCCGAAGTGCACACGCATCGCGTGGGCCGCACCGGACGCGCGGATGGCGCTGGCTGGGCTTTCAGCCTCGCCAGCATGGACGAGATGGGCAGGGTCGGGCGCATCGACGAGATGCAGGGCAGCGCGAGCGTCTGGCATCCCTTGAGCGAGCTGACCGCGGCCGCCGACGCCGCACCGCTTCTTCCGCCGATGGTGACGCTGCAGATCCTCGGCGGCCGCAAGGAAAAGATCCGCCCAGGCGACGTGCTGGGCGCGCTGACCAAGGACCTCGGGTTCGATGGTGCCCAGATCGGCAAGATCAATGTGAACGAGTTCTCGACCTATGTGGCCATCGAGCGCAGCGTCGCGGACAAGGCGTTGCGCGGGCTGAATGCCGGCAAGGTGAAGGGCAAGTCGGTGAAGGTGAGGCGGCTTTGAGCACCTTCGCAGCGCTCGGGCTGTCGGCCCGCCTCGTGCGTGCGGCGGAGGAGCTGGGCTACGCGCAGCCCACGCCGATCCAGGCCGCCGCTATCCCGTCGGTTTTGGCCGGGCGCGATGTGCTGGGGGCGGCCGAGACGGGCTCGGGCAAGACGGCGGCGTTCGTTTTCCCGGTGTTGCAGCGCGTCGTGGCCCTTGCGGGGCGTGCGCCACGCCAGCCGCTGGCGCTCGTGCTGGTGCCCACACGTGAACTGGCGGCGCAGGTGGACGAATCGATGCGCCGGGTGCGGCCGTTTCTGGGAGCGCCGGTGAAGGTGTCGCTGCTCTATGGCGGCGTGTCGATCAACCCGCAGATGATGGCCTTGCGCGGCGGCGCCGACGTGGTCATCGCCACGCCGGGCCGCTTGCTCGACGTGGTGGCGCAGAACGCGCTCGACCTCTCCGAGGTGAGCTGCCTGGTGCTCGACGAAGCCGATCGCCTGCTCGACGGGGGCTTCGCCGACGAGCTGGCGCGTGTGCTCGCGCTGCTGCCGCCGCGTCGACAGAACCTGCTGTTCTCGGCCACTTTCCCCGACGCCGTGCGGACCCTCGCAAACGCGTTGCTGCACGACCCGATCCGCATCGACATCGCCCCGGAACCGGCGGCGCCAGCCCACATCGAAGAGCGCGCCATCGAGGTCGACCCTGCCCGGCGCACGCCCCTGTTGCGCCACTTGATCGGGCAAGGTGCCTGGTCTCGCGTGCTGGTGTTCGTCGCCACACGTTATGCCTGCGACCACGTGGCCGACAAGCTGCGCAAGGCGGGCCTCGACGCCGCGGCCTTCCATGGCGACGCGAGCCAGGGCGCACGCACGAGGGTGCTGGCGGACTTCAAGGCGGGCCGGCTGCAGGTGCTGGTTGCCACCGACCTCGGCGCACGCGGCATCGACATCGCGCAGTTGCCGGTCGTCGTGAACTACGATTTGCCGCGCTCGGCGGTGGACTACGTGCATCGCATCGGACGCACGGCGCGGGCCGGAGCGACCGGGCTGGCGGTGAGTTTTGTCGGCGCTGGCGCGGAAGCGCATTTCCGGTTGATCGAAAAGCGACAGGGCCGACGCGTGGCGCGCGAGCGGGTCGCGGGCTTCGAGCCGACCGAGATGGCAACGCCCGATGCGTCGGCCGGTGGGGTCAAGGGCAAAAGGCCGAGCAAGAAAGACAAGCTCAGGGCGGGTCTGCGAGGCTAGTGTGGTGTCCCGTCAGTACGTGTGCAAAATGAATTTGATGGATTTGCGGGTCAAGGCAAGACGCAAACCACAGCGATACCCGGAGGTATCGCGAGGATTTGCAACGCCGCCTTGGCCTGTAAGACGCGATTTCATGCGCATGTATTGACGGGACACCACACTAGGTTGCCGCGTCGCGTGCGCCGTTCTCGCGCAGCAGGCTGAATAGGGCACATCGTCATGGGCTCTGGTGTGGCCCTTCGCCTGATGGAAACGTTCATCGAAGGCGCCCGCGCGGCGGGTGTTCGCCACCTCTGCGGCGATGTGCTGGACGCCAATGCGCCGATGCCGGCCTGCATGCGCAAGCACGGCCCGGCGGCGCGGTTCGAAGACCGCCGGAGCGCAGTGTGAAGCGGCTGAGCCGCACCTTGTGAAGGCAAGGCGGCTCGCAGGGCGGATGCAGAGGCGGTGTTCGCGCTGGGAGAGCGTAGGCGCCTGACGGGCGCGTCGATTCAGGCGGCCCGATGCGCCGCAATCTGCGAGCCCAGTACCTTCGCCTGCCCGCGCAAGAGGTCGCCGATGCCCTGCGCGTCGAGCAAGTCGGCGCGTTGCCGGGTGCACACCAGCGAGATGCTGCCGATCGGGTCGTCTTCGGGAATGACCGGGACGCCAAAGCCCACGAGGTCGGGTTGCAGTTCTCCGTAGCTGACGCAGTAGCCGGCCGTGCGCACGGCCTTCAGCCGGGTGCGGCAGGCGCGCCAGGCCTGGCCGGTGTCGGCCGCGTCGGCGCCGCCGAACTTGTCGAACAGCTTGCGCACCCGGGCGCTGCCCATGAACGCCAGCACGGCGGCGCCGGGGGCGCCGCGGAACCAGGGCAAGGGTTCTCCGCGAACGTAGGTCACGTCGACGCGCTCCACGCCCGGCTCATGGGCCACGTTGATGAGGCGGTCGCCGTACACGCTGGAGAGCAGGCAGGCGCAGCCCGTTTGACGCACGAGTTCTTGCAGTAGCGGCTGCGCGGCCGTGGCCACGGGGTCCACGCGCCGCGTCAGCGTCTCCAGCTCGATGATCTTGGCCCCGATCACGTAGGTGCCGCCCGGCAATCGCGTGAGCAGCCCGGCGCGGCCCAGTGCGCGCACGTAGCGGTAGGTCGACGAGGCGGTGTAGCCGGTGGCCTCCGACAGGCCCTCTGCCGTCCATTCGAAGCGATCCAGGGTGAACAGGTCCAGGATGGCGAGCATGCGCGTGAGGCTGGATCCGGACTCGTCACTCATACATGGGCAGAAGGAAAGGGCGCGGGCTGCGCGGCACGGGATGGGTTCGTTGGATGCTATCAGGCGGCTCCGGCCTGCACGCGCGTGGCGCCGCGCGGAATGCGCGGCGCGCAGGCCTGGGTTCCTCCGCGCATGGCCCGGTGATGCGGCGGGTCGGGCAGCGGCCCGCCCGGCGCTCCCGGGTGCAGAAGTCCTTCTACAGCATTTTGAATGCTATGACAGTAGTGGTTTTCATTCGGAAATATTCATCACCTAAAAATCACATTATTGTCATATGATGGCAAAACTATGATGAATTCAGATCGCGGTACGCCTTCCTTGCGGTTCTCCCACATCGGGTTCTTTGTGCGGGACCTGGATGCGCAGGCGGATTTCTACAAGTCGGTGCTGGGGTTCACCGAAACGGACCGGGGCACGCTGCAGGTGCCCGGCGGGGTCGCCCAGCTGGTGTTCCTGAGCCGGGATCCGGACGAGCACCACCAGATCGTTCTGGTGTCGGGCCGTCCGCCCGAAGATCACTTCAATGTGATCAACCAGATTTCTTTGCAGGCCGATTCGCTGGCGTCTTTGCAAGTGCTTTACCCGCAGCTGAGGGCCAGGCCCGTTGCGGATTTGGTCGCGGTCACGCACGGCAACGCGGTTTCGCTGTACTTCCGAGACCCGGAGGGCAACCGGATCGAGCTGTACGTTGACACGCCGTGGTACGTCTCGCAGCCCTGCCGGGTGGACGCGCCGATCGAGTTGCCCACCGATGAACTGCTGGCCTGGGTGGAACGGCATGCGCGCGGGCTGGCCGGCTTCAAGCCGCGCGAGCAGTGGCGCGCCGAAATGGTCGCTCGCATGGCGGGGCGGGAATGAGCTTGCATTCCCTCCTGCTGCCCCGGGTGCCGCAGTGCGCGGCATCCTTTCATTCAATTGATCGAACAAGGAGACTCCCATGTTGAGAAGAACATTCGCCGTCGGCCTGCTGGCCATCAGTGCGCTGGCCCAGGCCCAAACGGGGAGCAACGCCCCGCTGAAGCTCGTGGTGCCCTTTCCGCCCGGCGACGGGCTGGACACCGCGGCGCGCGTGCTGGGCGAGCTGGTCGGCAAGGAGCTGAACGCGACGGTCATCGTCGAAAACCGTCCTGGCGCCTCGGGTGCGATCGCGGCGGAAGCCGTCGCGCGTGCCGCAGAACCCAGGACCTTCCTGGTCGGCACGACCGCGCTCTTGGGGATCACGCCGTTCGTGCGCACCGTGCCCTACAACCCGGCGGACTTCGAGCCGATCGCCCGCTTCGCGCACATCGCGGCGGTGATCGCGATCCGCAACGACATCCCGGCCAAGAACTGGGCGGAGTTCGCCGCGCTGGCCAAGGCCGAGCCCAAGAAGTACACCTACGCGACGCCGGGAGAGGGCACGTCCATCCACCTGTCGGTCGCGACGATCGCCCGCAATGCCGGCATCGAGATGCTGGCGGTGCCCTACAAGGGCATGGCGCCGGCATTGCAGGATTTCCTGGGCGGGCGGATCGATCTCTACTCCGAGCCGGCCGTGGTGCCGCATGTGAAATCGGGCAAGGCTCGCGGCATTGCAGTCAACAGCCCGACGCGCTTGCCGGAACTGCCGGACGTGCCGACCTATGAAGAAGCCGGCATCAAGTCCTCGTCGACGCCCTGGCTCGGCGTGCTGGCCACCAAGGCGGTGCCGGCCGACCTGCGGCAGCAGGTGTCGAATGCGCTGGGGCGTGCCGTTGCCAGCCCCGAGTTCGCCTCTCGCTTGCCTGCGGGCGTGCAGGCGGCCTACTCCCCGAGTGCCGACTTTGCCAAGCAGATCCAGTCTGAGCAGGCGTTCTACAAGCAGCTGATCAGCACCCTCAACCTGAAGATCCAGTGAACCCTTGGAAGAGCGAGTGAAGCACGTGATGAGTACGGTCTGCGAAGAGTTTGATGTCGTCATCGTGGGCTTCGGCCCGGTGGGTGCGACGCTGTCGAACCTGCTCGTGCAGCAGGGTCTGCGAGTGGCGGTTCTGGAGCGGGAGAGCGATGTCTACCACCTCGCGCGCGCCGGGCACCTCGACGCCGAAGTGATGCGGGTGCTGCAAAGCATCGGCATCGCCGATGCGTTCGAGCCCGAGACGGGGCAGACCTTGGGCATGCGCTTCATCGATGCCGACGGCAAAACCTTGATGGAATGGAAGCGCGGTGGCGAGCGCGGCCCGAATGGCTGGATCAGCGACTACATGTTCTACCAGCCGGTGCTGGAGAAGCTGCTGCGCCAGCGCCTGGAGAAGGCGCCGGGTTTCCGGCAGTTCCTTCTGCATGACGTGTACGCCATCGAGGCCGGTGCGGACGGCGTTGCGGTGCGTGCCGAAGACACGGTCACCAACCAACTGATCGAACTCAAGGCGCGCTACGTCGTCGGCTGCGACGGTGCGCGTTCGCTGGTGCGCCGGCTCATCGGCACGGACCATGTCGATCTCGGGTTCAAGCAGCGGTGGCTGGTGGTCAACGTCCATGCGCACGAGAACCCGAACTTCGAGCCGGTGAGTCTTCAGCATTGCAACCCGGCGCGGCCTGCCTACGCGAGCGGAACCGGCACGCGGCTGCGCTGGGAGTTCATGTTGCTGCCCGGCGAAGAGGCGCGCGACCTGCTTCGACCGGAGCGCATCTGGGAGCTGATCTCCACCTCGGTCCAACCCGTGCGGCCGGACCAGGGCGAGATCGTGCGTTCGGCGGTCTATACCTTCGAGTCGCTCATTGCCAAGCACTGGCGTGCCGGGCGCCTGCTGATCGCGGGCGATGCGGCGCACCGCATGCCGCCGTTCCTCGGGCAGGGCATGTGCGCGGGCGTGCGCGATGCGTCCAACCTGGCGTGGAAGCTCGCTGCGGTGCTGCAGGGGCGGGCCGGTGAAAGCTTGCTCGACACCTATGCGAGCGAGCGCGCCCCCCACGTCACCGAGTTCATACGCGGTTCGATCGAAGCCGGCCGCTTCGTGCAGATGAGCGACCCCGCAGAAATCAGCGCCCGCATGCGCGACATGCGCGACAACCCCAAGGCCTATGCGCCGCCCAATCCGCACCTCGGTGCGGGGATGAGCGAGATGCATGGCCAGAACGGCATTGGCCGGCAGTTCGTCCAGCCCACCGTGGACGGGCAGCGGCTCGATGACCGCGTGGGCCACCACTTTGCGCTCGTGGCGCGCCCGGGCTTCCTGGCAGGCCCGGTCAGCCCCGCTGCGCTTGCGCAGGGGTGGCCCGGCTTGAAGGTGGTGGAGCTGGCGCCAGAACAGGCCGCATCGCTGGACCCCTACAACGCATCGGCCCTGATCGTGCGGCCCGACCGCTATGTGCACGCGGGCGCAAGCGATCCGGCGTCGCTGCTCGCGGCCTTGAAGGGTCTCGGCGGTTTGCTGCAAGGGGCCTGACCGGTGAGCGTCACGCGCCCCTTCGATTCCTGGCCGCAGCCGGCCGGCGCCGCGCAGGGCGAGCGCGCCGCCACGCCGCATGGCGAGGCCATGCTGCGCTCTTACGGCATCGACCGTGCGATCGACTACGGCATGGCGGTCGACGACATGCTGCGGCTGGAGGCGCGTGTGCGCGGCGGCGCGGCGTGGGTGGATGTGCTGGTGCATCTCGGTGAAGACAATCTCGCGCGTGCGGCGCACCAGGTCGACCAGCAGCACACCGCTTCGGCATCGGCATTCCACCTGCTGGCGGCCGCTTGTTTCAGGCTGGCACAGGCCGGGTCGGAAGAGGAGCCGGCGCAACGGCTGGCGCTGTACGAACGACAGGCCGCCGCCTTCGCGCTCGGTGCTGCGGCGTCCGGCTGGCCTGCGCAGGCGCTGACAGTCGACGACGGGGGGGCGCGCCACCAGGCGTGGCTGGTCCGCCCGCGCGATGTGCCCACCCCGCCGTGCGTGCTGGTGTGGGGGGGTGCCGACGGGTGGTGCGAAGCCTTCTGGCGCAGCGTGCCGTCGTTCCTGGAGCGCGGCCTGGCCGTGTGCCTGCTGGAACTGCCGGGCCAAGGGCTGGCCCGCCTGCGCGATGGTGCTTTCCTGCGACAAGACTTCCCGCGGATGGTCGGGCAGGCGATGGATGCGCTGACGGCGATGGACGTGCATCCGGGCCGCTTCGGCGTGGTCGGGCACAGCTTCGGCGGCACCTTGGCGATGGCCGCGGCGGGTGCGCATGCGCGCATCCGCGGGTGTGTCAGCAATGGCGGAATGCTCGAACCGCGCAAGGATGACAAGTACCCGCGCGCAACGCAGCGGCTGGGCCGCATGCTCGGGCCCGACGCCGATGTGCCCGCGTTCTGCGCCTCGCTGGACCTGCCGAATGCCATCCGGTCCATGCCGGGGCGGCTGCTGTGCGTGCAGGGCGGCAAGGACGTGCTGGTGTCCGATGAGCAGGCGCGGCAGATCGTCGATTTGCGCGGCCCGTCGCATGCCGCGCTGGCCCATTGGCCCGATGGGGTGCACTGCATCTACAACCACGCGCTGGAGCGCAATGCGGTCGTTGCGGACTGGCTGGCGCAGGTGCTGGCCTCACCGTGAAGACACCACTCATCGTGACCGTCGCGCCCAACGGCGCCTACAAGCAGCGGTCCGATCACCCGGCATTGCCTCTGAGCCCTTCGGAGCTGGCTGCCGCGGCGCGCGGTGCGCTGGCGGCTGGCGCCGCGATGATCCATCTGCACGTGCGCGACGCGCAAGGGCGCCACAGCCTGGACGTCGGCCACTACAAAGAGGCCATGCGCGCGGTGCGCGCGGCCGTGGGCGACGAGATGGTGGTGCAGGTCACGAGCGAAGCCGCCGGCGTCTACCGCGCGGCGGAGCAGATTGCGATGGTGAGCGCGCTGCGGCCGCAGGCCGTGTCCGTGGGCCTGCGTGAAGTGGACCAGCCGGAAATCGGCGAAGCCGGGCTGGCCGGCTTCTTCGGTGAGTTGGCGCGTGAAGGAACGATGACCCAGGTCATCCTGTACGACGCGGCCGACCTGCGGCGTTGGCAACAGCTGCGCGCCCAGGGCACCGTGCCCGAAGCGCCGTGGTTCCTGCTGTTCGTGCTGGGCCGCTACAGCGCGTCGCGGACATCGCAGCCGAGCGATCTGCTGCCGTTCCTGCAAGCGCACGATGGCGGCGAACCCTGGGCCGTGTGTGCCTTCGGGCCCGCGGAGCAGGACTGCGTCGCCGCAGCGGCCTGCTTCGGCGGCCATGTGCGCGTGGGCTTCGAGAACAACCTGCGCCTGATGGATGGCCGGCTCGCGCCGGACAACGCGGAGTTGGTCGCGCAGGCCGCACGCCTCGCCGGCCCCCTGGGCCGGCGCCTCGCCAGCGCGGCCGATGTGCGTGCGATGTTCCAACGATGACCCGCCGGCCGGGTGACCCGGCTTCGACGCGGCGTCAGGCGTGTTGTTCGCGATAGAGGCTTTTCACGCGCTGCGGCAGCTTCGTCTTGCTCAGCCGCGCGGCTTCGTCGTGGGGCAAGCCGTACACGCGCAGCAGGAGTTCGATGATCGAGTCGGTGGAGGCTTCATCGGCATCCCCTTCGAGCAGGCTGCGCATCTGGGTTTGCAGCGCGCCGCGGGTGATTCGCTCCGCGGCGGTCACATTCTTGATCTTGAAGCGACCGGCTTGCGAGGCGGCTTGCAGGTGGCGCCCGGCGATCCCCGGCAATGATTGGGACATCGCGTCGGAGATCTCATGCGAGCGGACGACGAACCAGCCCCACACCGGATCCGACGTGGCGCGGTCCAGGAATGCTTTCTGGATCATGCACAGGCCAATCGCGGGGTCTTGCTCCCTGCTGAAAATGAGGTCGGAGATGCCGGCGAACTCTTCCATGGTCTCGCGCATCACGACGCCGGCGAGTTCTTCCTTCGATTTGAAGTAGTTGTAGAAGGTCCCGAACCCCACGTCGGCCCGGTCGGTGATCTCCTGGATCGAGGTGGCTTCGACGCCTTTGGCACTCATCAAGTGGCGCGCCGCCTGGATGAGTTGCGCGCGCCGCGTGATCTTGCCGCGGCTGCGCCGGCTCAATGAGGCATCGCCCTGGGGGCTCGCAGGCTCTGGCGGTTTGAGATTCTTCATTCTGATTGGCTTCCGGTGGCGAAGGTGCCATGCCACAGGGCGCGCGGCGCGCGGTGACTTGGGGGTGGGCGTCGATTCCGCATCTTCGATGGCGCGCTGGCATGGCGGGGCACAAGAGAGAGCACTGTAGTGCCACGGCGCCAGGGGACGCTCGGGGTGAGGTGGTTTGATGCGCCGCGCGCCTCGGCGGCGCCTGTTCCCTGTGTCACGCGGATGCTCATGGCGTGTGAACAAGCCTCAGGGTAAATGCGCATGCTGGTTTCTAAATATGATGACATCATCACAAATGATTGTTAATCATAAATCCATTGCCACCATGCGCCTTGCCCCCATTCAAGAGAAGTTCGATCGGCTGAACCTCGCTGCGGTCAGCCGGGTGGACGACGCGCGCCGCATCATGAGCGACGCATTTGCGGAGTTCGCGCCGGCGTGCCATGCCGAGGTGCAGGTGTCGGAAATGGCGAATGGCATGGGCTTGGCGGGAGCCCGGGTCTACGTGCCGCATGCACTCGCGTCGCAGACGCGCCGCGCCACCGCGATGTTTGTCCACGGCGGTGGTTTCTGGTGCATGTCGCCACGAGACTATGACGGCGTGTTGACGCAACTGGCCTGGGCGGCGCAGATGCAGATCATCGCGCCGCGGTACCGGCTGGCGCCGGAGCATCCGTTTCCCGCCGCGGGCGATGACGTGCGCGCCGCCTACCGGTGGCTGCGCACGCACGAAGGCGAAGCGCATGTCGACCCCGGCCAGGTGGTCGTGATCGGCGAGAGCGCGGGCGGAAGTCTGGCGGCGGGACTGAATGCCACGTATGCCAGTGACGCGGTGCCGCCGCCGCGGCTTCAGTGCCTCATCTATCCCCTGCTCGATCTCGCCGGGATGGGACCAGGGCGCCTTCTGCCAGCCCCGATCGTGGGCGGGCCGGGGATCCAGCGCGGCATCGCCCGCTATCTCGCCGGGGCAGACCCGACCCAACCCGCGGCCTCCCCACTGCGCGTGGAGGACGTGGCGAACACGCCCCCGACCTTGATCGTTGCCGGTTCGCTGGACCCGCTGCTCGATGAGAGCCGCGCCTACGTCGCACGCTTGCAAGCGGCAGGCGTGCCAGCGCTGCTGAGCGTGTGCGGCGGCCTCCCGCACGCCTTTGCGCAGTTGTCCGGTGCCTTGCCCGAGGCGCTGTGGGCATTGCATGCATTCGGCGGCGCCATTCGCGGCGACCTGCAAGCGAAAGGCTAGCCCATGGATGTCATCAAGCAAGGGGACTTCACGGCCTGCGAGCTGCGCAGTGTCCTGGGCAAGTTCGTCACGGGCGTGACGGTGGTCACGACAGTCGGCGCGGACGGCGAAAAGATCGGCGTGACGGTCAACTCCTTCAGTTCGGTGTCGCTCGACCCACCGCTCGTGCTCTGGAGCCTGGACAAGAAGTCGCGCAGCCATGCGTTCTTCGAACGCGCCGACTCTTTCGTGATCAACATCCTGTCGAGCGGGCAGATGGAGACGTCCCAGAAATTTGCGCGCCAGTCCGTGGACAAGTTCGCCGGCACGGCACACGAGCTGAGCCCGCGCGGGAATCCGATTCTCAGTGGCTGCACGGCATACCTCGAATGCAAGTCCGTCCAGCGCTATCCGGGCGGCGACCACACGATCTTCATCGGCGAGGTTGAAGAAGCGGCGCACACGGCGGTGCCGCCGCTCGCATTCGGCTGCGGGAAATACATGCAGGCCGCGCCGATTCCGGCGGACATGCCGGCCCTGCCCGCTTGAACGCATCAGGCGCAGCGCTCCCGAAATCAACGCTCATTCCAGGAAGGCGACTCCATGAATCCCGCATCGCACGCCGAACAGGCGACCCACGTTCTGATCTTGCGCGAGCTGTATGAGATCAAGCTGCTGCTCATTCAACACGTGGGCAGTGACAAGTACCAGTCGATCGATCTCCAGAAGGTGATTGGCTACATCGACAAATCCGCCGCTGCCATCGGCCAGCTTCAACCACAGTGATAAGACACCGGAGACACACATGAGCCACATTCAGAGGATTCTCGCCATCGCGCTGACCGCGCTTTCCTTGGCCGCACCCGCGGTGCATGCGCAATCGGGCCCGGGCAAGCCGATGACGATCGTGGTGCCTTTCCCCGCAGGCGGCCCCACGGACGCCCTGGCGCGCTTGCTCGCCACGGGGCTGAGCAAGCAGCTTGGCGCGGGCACGGTGATTGTCGAGAACAAGCCCGGGGCGAACACGATCATCGCCGCGGACTTCGTGGCCAAGCAGCCGGCCGACGGCAACACGCTGCTGCTCACGCAAGACGCGACGATCTCCGTCAATCCGCTGCTGTACAAGTCTTTGCCCTACAACGCGGATCGTGACTTCACGCCGGTGAGCATCGTGATTCACTCCCCCGAGTTCTTGATCACCAGCGCCGCGTTGCCGGTGAATGATTTCAAGGAGCTGCTCGACTACATCAAGAAAAACCCGGGCAAGGTGAACTACGGCTCCTTCGGCCCGGGCAGCGGCCCGCACGTGGCAGGCGCTGGCCTGGCCTCGCAGCTTCAGCTCGACGTGGTGCACGTGCCCTACAAGGGCGCGGCGCAGCTCGTTCCAGCGCTGATGAATGGCGAAGTCCAGATGTACATGAGCGCGGTGGGGCAGGTGGCCCAGTTCCTGGAATCGGGCAAGGTGAAGCTGATCGCGGCGATGACGCCTGAGCGCCATCCGGATTTCCCGAACGTGCCGACCTTGAAGGAGCTTGGCGTTCCCGGCTTCGACCAGAAGGTGTGGCTGGGCCTGCTGGCTCCGGGCAAGACGCCTGCGGCGACGGTGCAGCGCCTGTCGGTGGCCTTGAAGACCATCATCGAGTCGGACGAGTACAAGCAGAGGGTGCTCAAGCCGTTCTACTTCGAAGCGCCGCCGCAAGTCGGCCCCGTCTACTTCGAAAAGGTGCTGAAGGCAGACAAGGAAAAGTACGGCCGCCTCGTGAAGGCCGCGAACGTCACGCTCGACTGAGCGGCACAAGACGTCCCATTCTCAGAACCATGCAAGGTGAATGCATCATGAAGTTCGGCATATTCGATCACGTCGATGCCACTGGAAAGCCACTTTCCGAGTTCTACGAAGATCGCCTGCGCTTGGCCGAGGTGTACGACCGAGGTGGCTTCTACTGCTATCACGTTGCCGAGCATCACTTCACGCCCTTGGGGCTCGCCGCATCGCCGAGCGTGTACCTTGCGGCTGTTTCCCAGCGCACGAAACACATCAAGATCGGCCCCTGCGTCTACCTGCTGAGCATCTACCACCCGCTGCGCTTGCTGGAAGAGATCTGCATGCTCGACAACATGAGCGCGGGGCGGTTCCAGCTCGGCGTGGGGCGCGGCGTGTCCCCGTTCGAGATGGGTTACTACGGCGTGGAAAACAACGAGGCGATGGAGATCTACATCGAGGCCTACGATGTGATCATGAAGGGCTTGCGCAGCGACACCCTCAACCACCGTGGCAAGTATTTCCAGTTCGATGACGTGCCACTCACGCTGCGCCCGTACCAGACGCCGCACCCGCCGCTTTGGTACGGCATGGGAACGCCGGATGCGGCGGGGTTCTGTGCGCAGGCCGGCATGAACGCGCTCAGCATCGGACAAGCCGCACGCATTCGCACCTTGACCGACCGCTACAAGGAAACCTGGGTGAGCCAGGGCCACGCGATCGAGGCGCTTCCTCTGCTGGGCTTGAGCCGCCACGTGGTGGTGGCCGACACCGACGAAGAAGCGCGTCGCATTGCGCGCCGGGCCTACCCGAAGTGGCGCGACAGCCTGGCCTTCTTGTGGCGGCGCCATGGTGCGCCGATCGCCAGGCTGGAAGAGACCTACCCGCCGACGTGGGACGCAGCGGAGGCGCTCGGCATGGTGATTGCCGGGTCCGCCTCGACCGTGGCGCAGTATGTGGGCCACCACACGGACGCGGCCGGCGTGAACTACTTCTGTGCCTGGTTCTGCTTCGGGGACATGACGGTCGAGGAAGCCTCCAGGTCGGCTCAGCTGTTCGCCACGCACGTCGTGCCTGCATTCGATGCATCGCGCGCCGAGGCGTCGGCGGTGTGATGCCGCCGCCGCGCCGCGCCGCACGGGGCCTCTGCGCGCAAGAATCCAGGACCTGGCTGATTGCGCGTTCGGCCCGGCCACGACAGGCAGCGCTGCGCTGCGCCTTGCGGCGCGACCAGGCCATTCCGGCATTCATCGCGGGCTTCGGTATTCTGCTCATCGCATTCCGCCCGTGAGCAGGCGGCCTGGCTTGAAGTGATCTGCCTTTTGCGGGCGCCCGCGTCCACCGACCCCACCGAACCCACCCCACCATGGATACCCACCTGAGCGAAGCGCAAACGAGCCAGTTCATCGACATCGAAGATCAAGGCGTGTCGCTGAAGCTGCACTACAACGATCTCGGCGACGGGCCGCAAACCGTGGTGATGCTGCACGGCTCCGGCCCGGGCGCCAGCGGCTGGGCCAACTTCCACCGCAATCTCGACCCGATCCTGGAAGATGGCTACCGGATCATCCTGCTCGATTGCCCTGGGTGGGGCCGAAGCGACAGCGTGATCTGCACCGGTTCGCGATCGGAGTTGAATGCACGTTGTCTCCGGGCCGTGATGGATGGGCTGCGCATCGAGAGAGCGCATCTGATTGGCAATTCCATGGGCGCACACAGCGCGGTGGCGTTCGCGTTGGCCCATGCGGATCGGATCGGCAAACTGATCTTGATGGGCGGTGGGACCGGGGGGCCCAGCCCGTTCGTCCCCATGCCGACCGAGGGCATCAAGCTCATTGGCGCGCTCTACCGCGACCCGACGGTGGAGAACCTCAAGCGCATGATGAACGTGTTCGTCCATGACGCCAGCAGCCTGACCGAGGCGCTTTACCAGCAGCGCCTGGACAACATGCTGGCCAGGCGCGATCACCTGGAGAACTTCGTCAAAAGCCAGGCGGCCAACCCCAGGCAGTTCACCGACTACGGCCCGCGGCTGTCCGAGATCGAGGCCGAGACACTGGTGATCTGGGGCCGCGAAGATCGCTTCGTTCCGCTGGACGTCGGCCTGCGCGTCATTGCGGGCATCCCCAATGCCGAGCTGCACGTGTTCAACAAGTGCGGGCATTGGGCGCAATGGGAGCACGCCGAGAAGTTCAACCGGATGGTTCGCGAGTTTCTCGGCCGCTGATCCGCGCTGCCGCCCTGGACGCCGGGTTGAAGGACCCTGGGCTGCGCAGGTGCTACATCGAGACTGAACCAAAACGCCAATGGCGCCGAGCGATTCCGCCATTGGCCGATGGCTTGGCGCGCCACACCATCGTGTTTCGAACCCGATGGTGCGCTCCACTGGGGACATGGAGGGTGTCGTGCGGCCGGCGCCGGCACCGCGTTTTTCCAGAACTCCCGGCGCTGTGAGAGATGCCGGTGCTGTCAGCCTCGGCGCCGAGTTCGACGGTTGGCCGCACAGCGAAGGGCGAACGTAGCGCATGCCTGGCGCATGCTTTCGAGGCAGGGCAGAACTCCGCGTGTCGAAGCGCGTGAAGACCCATCGCCGCACCGGACGATCCGGCCCTGCAGGGGGTGCGGAGCCGCCTAAGGGCGACGCTGAACAAGGCCCTCGCGGACGCCGCATCCTCGCTTCGGGCGGCCGGCTGCGTTGCAAATGCGCGCGATGCCCTCGGGTATCGCCGTACTTTGCGCCTGGCGGCCCATCCGAAAGTGAGGCGGGCCGCACTTGTGCAGCGTCGCCCTAAACTCCTTTCCATGGAACTGAAAATCGTTGTCTACTCGAAATCCGCATGCCCCCAGTGCGATGCGGCCAAGATGCTGTTGACGTCGCGCGCGCTCGCCTACGACGAGATCAAGATCGATGATGAAGCGGCCCGATCGGCCTTCTACGAAAAGTGCGGCCCATCCGTGCGGCAGATGCCGCAGGTCTTCATCAACGACCAGCGCGTTGGTGGCCTGGCCGGCTTGCAGGCCGCACTCGCCCAGATGAGCCGCTGATCGTCCACGGCCGGGTGCGTCGGCTACGCGACCTGGATCGCCGGGGGCGTGCCGATGGCGAGGTGGAGATCAGTCGGTTGCCGCCAGTGCAGGGTCGATGCCGTGGCGGGCGAGGCTTGTGGCCACGAAGCCGCTGTTTTTCATTTCATCGATGAATGCAGCCAGTGCGGCATGGGCCTGAGGACCGAAATGGCGCGGCGCAGCCATCGCCTGGCGGATCTGCATGAACCGTTGCGGCAGGATGCGCAGGCCGGGCTGCCGCCGTGCATCGGCTTCCAGTTGCTGCCGCACGCCGGCCGCCACCTCCGCGCCCATGCTGAGAAAGGTGTCGATCACCTCTTGCGAGCTGGCCGTGCGCACGATCTGCGCGGCCTTCAGTTCGCGTGAGAGAAAGAGGTCGTAGGCGGTGCCGCGGCCGACCACCACGCGGCTTCCCTCGCGGTCGACCTGGGCCATGTCGGTGATGGGGGAGTTGTCTCGCACCAGGTAGTTGCCCTCGATCACCACGTAGGGCGAGGTGAACTCGATCTCTTGCGCGCGTGCCGGGTCGATGGCGAAGAAGCCGATGTCCGCATCGCCTTGCGCCACCGCGCTCACCGACAGGGCTGCGGTTTTCACCACCTGCAGCCGCAGCGGCACGCGCAATCGATCGGCCCAGGCACGGGCCAGATCCACCGAGACGCCGCTGGGGTCGTGGCCTTCGCCCTGCGCCTTGGCGAGAACCGCATTGCCCACATTGATGACGGCACGCAGGGCGCCCGTGGGGGCGAAGATGCGGGCCAGTTCGGCTTCGATTTGCATGAGACGTTCCTGTTCGACCTGGATGACGGCGTTGCACGCGGCGTTCTGGTGTTGGCGCCACCGGCAGCATGCCATCGATTGGCATTGGAGGCGGAGTATGCCGCTGGGTTGAACTATGCTGTGCGGTCTCCGCGCCGCGGCGTTTCTCGCCGCGGCTGCATCGTGACCGTGACTTCCGGATTGAATGGTTTGGGTTCCATCAGACAGTATTTGCCGCCGTGGGTGCTGGAATGGCTGGACGTGATCGTCCCGCTGGGCCAGGTGTTGATGATCGTCGTCGCCGCGTGGCTGCTGCGCACGTTGATGCGCAGCGTGATCGAGCGGATCTGGGTGCGCTACAACCTGCCGCCCGAGATGAAGGTGGGCGCCCGGCGCGTGATGAGTTTCATCGTCTACAGCGCGGCCTTGCTGCTGGTTCTGGAGCGCCTGGGCGTGTCGAGCAGCGTGCTGTGGAGCGCGTTCACCGGTTTCGCCGCCGTGGCGGCGGTGGCATTCTTTGCCGCCTGGAGCGTGCTGTCGAACATCTTCTGTGCGTTCCTGATCTTCACCACGCGGCTGTTCCGCATCCATGACCACGTGGAATTGCTGGAGAACGGAGAAACCAAGGGCATCAAGGGCCAGGTCGTCGATATCAACCTGGTCTACACCTCCTTGCAGGAGCCGAGCGGCCAGGCGGTGTTGAAGGTTCCGAATGCCTTGTTCTTCCAGCGCACGGTGCGCCGCTGGCACGGCGCGCCGCCGGCATCGCCGACGCAGGTCTTGCCCGAGTAGGGGCTGTGCGCCTGCGCGAAGGCGGCTGCGACAATCCCGCGCATGCCTGACGAAAGCCAGATCGAGATCCCCGCATCCTTCATTGCGCTGTTCGTTCCGCCAGGGCGCATCAAGCCCACCGCGTCCCGGGCCGAGATGGCCGCGCGCTACGAGTTCTGTGAAGACCTGGCGGCGCTGCTGACGGAGTCGGCGGCCACGAAACTGTGGGAGCTGGGTGTGGCCGAATCGGATGTGCTCGAGCGCATGCATGCGGGCCTGCGGGGCGGGCAAGTGGGCGTGACGGGCGACGAAGCGGTGTGGGTCACGCGCCGATTGGCCGAGCTGCTGGGCTGGCGGGATGCGCTGGCCTTTCTGGACGAAGCGGCCTGACGCCTCCAAAGCAAAACGCCGAACGGCGAGGCCGTTCGGCGTGGGCAGAAGCGGTGGTGCGAGATGCGGTCAGCTGTTCTGGCCAATCCCGGCGATCGCCCACTCGCGGCTGCCATCGACAGGCTTGACCAAGTGCCAGACCTCGTCGAACGGTGCGGCCGCACCATGGGCTTCTTCGCGGATCAGGCCGTGGAAGCGCACGCTGACGATCTGCATGCCGTTTTCCTGCGCGAAGTCGATCACCTGTGCATCCAGCTGCACCACGTCGGTTTGCTGCGGCGCCGCGCCGCGCTCTTGCAGGTCGAGGCGGAAGGTGGCAAACATCTCGGGCGTGGAGAACTGGCGCAGGTCGTCGAGGTTGGCTGCATCGTTTGCGGCCTGCATGCGGATGAAGATCAGCTTGGCGATGCGCTCGAACGCGGCGGCGTCGAAGTTGGCGGGCAGGTGGCCGGCCCCGGAGGCGGCCGGTTGCAATGAGGCGGGGCCGAAGGGGTTGGCGCCGCTGCCGCCCGCGGGCGCGTTGAAGGGGGCGGGCGCACCCGCGCCGGCGAATTCCATGCGTTGCGAGCCCGGCCGGGATGGGTGTTGTTGCGGCGGGCCCATGCGGCGCATCACGAAACGCACCAGGAACACCGCCGCCACGGCGAGCAGCGCCAATGTCAGGAAGTTGGCGAGTTCGGCGCCGAGGCCGAGATGGCTCATCAGGGCCGCCAGGCCCAGGCCGGCGGCCAGGCCGGCAACCGGGCCCATCCACGAGCGTTTCGCGGCTGCCGCCGGGCCGGCCGCTGCCGCCGCGCCAGTGGCGCCAGGGGTGGCCGCGGGTTTGGCAGGTACGGCGGGGCTTTGTGGCGGCGGTGCCTGCCGCTTCATGCCGGAGAACCCGCCGCCGCCCAGCCGCTTGGCTTCGACCTCGGCGGGCACGAAGGCCAGGCTCAGTACGGCGGCGAACAGGCTCAAAAGAAGTCGTCTCATCGGTGTGTGTCCAGTGGTCTGAGTCAAAGGTTCGAGGTGCGGAGTATGAAGGCTGTGGCTTCGAAATCAAGCGCTGACGCCTCTGTGGCACTCCCGAATCCGGGTCAGACCGGAGAGCAGAACGCGAGTTCCGTCTGTTCTGTGCCGGGTTGGCTGAACACGATGCGGCTGCGGCCTTGCGTCTTGGCCAGATACAGCGCGGCATCGGCCCGCTCGAACAGCGAGCTGATGGTGACATCGCTGCTTTGGAGCGCCGCGGCGCCGGCGCTGAAGTCGATCAGATCGTGGTGGCCTTCGTCGGCATGGGCTTTCAGCCAGGCGCGCAGGCGGGTGTCGAAGCGGCCGGCATCCTGCAGGGTGGCCCGCGACAGCAGCACGCAGAACTCTTCGCCGCCATAGCGGCCGGCCAGATCGCCGCGCCGTACGCAGGCGCGCAGCCCTTGGGCCATCACCTGGAGCGCGGTGTCGCCGGCTGCATGGCCATGGGTGTCGTTGATGCGCTTGAAGTGGTCGATGTCGATCATCACGGCGGCCAAAGGCTCGTTGTATCGGGTGGCGTTGGCCAGCATGTTGGTGGCCTGCTCGGAGAAGTTCTGCCGGTTGTTCAGGCCGGTGAGGCCATCGGTCTGGGCCTGGCGGCGCAGGTCGCGCTCGGCTTCTTCGCGCCAGGCGGTCAGCAGGCCGAGGGTGGTCAGGCTGAGTGCCACCACGTTGAAGAGGGCCGCGATGAGGTTCACCGGGTGGGTGGCGCGGTAGAAGGGATACGCCTCGGTGAAGAAGGCGCCGAGCACGCCGCGCCAGGCGGTCACGAGGCACAGTGTGCCGAAGGCCACCAGCACGAGGCTGCGCCAGCGCAGGGTGGCCCGCGTGGCGGGCCAGGCCAGCGCCACGCAGATGATGAGCATCTGCAAAGCCAGGCCGAAGTTGGACCAGCCGACACGCACCGCATAGCTTGAGAAGGTGAGCCCGTAGCCGACGGGCGTGAGAATGGCCGCCGCCCACATCAGCCGCCTTCCGGGCCGATGCCCGAGCCATTCGTTCAGCGACGACCACAGCAGTGCGAAGCTGAGGCTCAGCACGCCGATGGACATCGTGGACAGCGCGTGGTCGTGCACGGAGCGCGCCAGCAGGAACAGCAGCCAGGCCACGGCCTGGGCGATGACGCTGGCCTGGAACAGACGGGCAGCCTGGCTCACGCGCCACCCCATCAGCACGGGCAGCGCGATGGCGGTGGCGAACACTTGCGCCAGCAGCACGATCAGCAGGGTTTGAACATCCAGCATGGTGGGGTCTTTCGCGGGATCATCGTATCGATGAACGCCCGTTTGAAACCATTTGTTTCAGGAAGTGCCCCATGCAGCATGGCGCGCCGCCAACTCCTTCACGCCGGGCTCGGGGAAACCCCTCAAACGCGTGGGACGCGAAGCACGGTAACGCGGCTGTTATCGTTTTGCCCATGCCTCGTTTCGCCGCCAATCTCAGCTGGATGTATGGAGAACTCCCTTTTATCGGCCGCTTGGCGGCGGCGGCACGTGACGGATTTGGCGCTGTCGAGTGTTTGTTCCCGTACGAGCAGCAAGCCGCGCAGCTGAACGATGAGCGCCTGGCCCACGGCCTGCAATGGGTGTTGATGAATGCGCCGCCCGGTGACTTCGCGGCCGGGGACCGCGGGCTGGCGTGTCTGCCGGGGCGGGACGCCGAGTTTCGCGCCTCTGTCGCACAGGGATTGGCCTATGCGCAAGCGTTGCATTGCCCGCGCCTTCACCTGATGGCCGGTTGCGTGCCTGACGGAGCCGATCGGGCTGCGCTGCGGCTCACGTACCTGCGCAATCTGGCGTGGGCGGCCGGGCAGGCGGCCGACCGCCATCTGGACATCCTGATCGAGCCCATCAATGCGCGCGACATGCCCGGCTACTTCCTGAACCGGCAGGCCGACGCGCATGCCGTGGTGGCGGAGGTGGGCGCACCCAACCTGAAGGTGCAGATGGATCTCTACCACTGCGCCGTTGTGGAGGGCGATGTGGCCGCTGCGCTGCGGCTTCACGTGCCGAGCGGGCGCGTGGGCCACATGCAAATCGCCGGGGTGCCACATCGCTACGAGCCCGACGAAGGAGACACGGCGCTGTTCGATCTGATCGACGCGCTGGGCTACCAGGGGCATATCGGGTGCGAGTACCGGCCTCGTGCCGGAACCTCCGCGGGCCTGGGCTGGCTCAGGCGTCTGACGGCGCGTTGACGATGCCCGCGGCCACATGGCCGGAGGGCACGTGGGGCGAGGCGTTCTCGATGTGGCCGGTCTGGTCGTCGAAGAAGAAGTCGGGTTCGAACTCGCGCAGGAAGGCGCCTTTGGGCAGCCCGCCGAGGAACATGGCCTCGTCGATCTCGATGTCCCACTCCATCAGCGTGCGGATCGCGCGCTCGTGGGCGGGCGCGCTTCGCGCGGTCACCAGGGCGGTGCGGATGCGCATGGCCGGGGAGGCGCTGCGCTGGAGCAGCTTCAGCGCGTCGAGCAGCGGCTTGAACGGTCCGGCTGCCAGCGGGCGTTCGGCCAGGCTGTGCTCGTGCTGCTGGAAGGCGTCGAGCCCGCCGGCCTGGAACACGCGTTCCGCTTCATCCGAGAACAGCACGGCGTCGCCGTCGAACGCGATGCGGACTTCGTTGGGATGCTGGTCCGATGCCCGCGCCGAATGCGGGAACACGCGCGCGGCCGGTACGCCGGCATTCAGCGCCGAGCGGACGTCGGGCTCATTGGTCGAGAGGAACAGGTGCGCGCCCAGCGGCTTGAGGTATCGCCAGGGGGATTCGCCCCGTGTGAACACGCCCCGCTGGATGGGCAGCCCGTACGACTTGGCCGAGCGGAAGACGCGCATGCCCGACACCGGGTCGTTGCGCGACAGGATCACCACTTCCACCGACGGCGCCGTGGCGTTGAACGCCAGCAGCTTGTTGACCAGCGAGAAGGCCACGCCCGGCTTGGCCGGCTCGGCCACACGCTGCAACTGCAGCTGCATGTAGGCGCGGTCATCGCCGGCTTCGAAGAGCCGGTTCTCCTCTTCGAAATCGAACAGCGCGCGCGAGGAGATGGCCACGACCAA
>CAZBOF010000001.1:21686-26181 GCA_964493285.1 uncultured Rhizobacter sp.
GGCCGGCGAGGGTGACAGACATGCGACGGATGATAGAGCGGCGGCGAGGCGGCAGCCGGCGGGGCCGGGACAGGCCGTCCAGCGCGACTTTGCGCACGGGAGTGCGGATTGTTTCTTCGATTTTTTGGATTTGTGGCGGTTGTGGCTGTCGCCGCTGCATTCCTGGGTCGAAGATGGTTGGACGATGAGCGGGATTGATGGACGACCATGGTGCGTGTGACCCTCAGATGGCTCCGGATGGTGTGCTTTTGCCTGTGGCCCGCGCTGTGCGCCGCGCAGTCGCCGGTGCTGGCGTTGACCGATGGCGTCGGTTCACTGGAGGTGTGGCCTGCGATCACCATGCTGTCCGACCCGGGCGGACGCGCCACTGTCGATGAGGTGCTGGCCCGCCCTCAGGCGTTCCAGGCGCCGGACTCGCCCTATGCCAACCTGGGCGTGCGCCGCGACGTGGTGTGGCTGAAAGTGCCGGTGAAGGTCGAATCCGGCGACGGCGAGTGGATGCTGAACATCAACTACGCATCGCTGATGCGCATCGACGCGTACGTGGTGCTCAATGGCGGGGTGTTGCATCACGCCGTGCTGGGCGACCAGGTGCCGTTCAATGCCCGTGTGGTCAGGTCTCGCACACACGCCATGCCGCTGTCGTTGTCCGCCTCTCAGCGGTACGACCTGCTGATGCGCGTCGAAAGCAACAGCTCCCTGGTGCTGCCGATCTCTCTGGTGAAGCCTGAGCGCTTCTACGCCGAAGAGGCCGGCACACAGATGATCCAGGGCCTGCTCACCGGGGTGGGCCTGTGCCTCATCATCTACAGCCTGGCCCAGTGGGTCAGCGTGCGCGACAGGGTGTTCATTCACTACGTGTTTGTGGTGGTGGGCACCACGCTGTTCTTCTACGTGCATTTCGGCTTTGCCCCGCAGCATCTCTGGCCCGATGTCGCCAAACTGAATCTGTCGCCCGGTGCCGCGTTGCTTGCCATGGTCGGCGGGTTCCTGTTCACCGAGCGCGTGCTCGACATCCGCTCGATCTACCCGTGGCTGGGGCGCGCCATGCTGGCGGGCAGTGCGCTGGCGGCAACCGTGAGCATCGGCTTCGTCGTCGGCTTCATCAGCTACGCCGCGGCCCAGGTGACCGCCACGATGCTGGGGCCGTGGCCCTTGCTGCTGGCGCTGCCTGCGGCGTTCACCCGCGCGCGGCGCGGCGAGAAGGTGGCGCTGTACGTGTTCGTCGGCTGGAGCGTGTTTGCGTTGTCCACGCTGGTCTTCGTGGGTTTGCTGCGCGGCGCCGTGCCCGCGAACTTCTGGACCCGCCACATCTTCCAGTTCGGGGCGATGTTCGAGATGTGCGTCTGGATGCGCGTGCTCGGCGCGCGCTCGGAAGAGATCCGCCAGCTGGCGCAGCGCGTGAACTTGGAGCGCGATGCCTTGCGTTTGCTGGCGCACACCGATGCGCTGACGGGGCTGCCGAACCGGCGCGGCCTGAACGACATGGCCGGTGTGGCGCTGCCGGGCAGCAGTGCGGAGAACATGGTGGGGGTGTACGTGCTCGATCTCGACGGCTTCAAGCTCGTGAACGACCGCCATGGCCATGATGTGGGCGATGCGCTGCTGGTGGCTGTCGGCAAGCGCCTGAAGTCCGTGGTGCGGGGCTCGGATTTCGTGGCCCGCGTGGGAGGCGACGAGTTCGTCATCGTGGCGCAAGGATTGGCGAGCGATACCGAGGCTCGCCGGCTGGGCCGCAAGCTGGTCAATGAGTTCGGCCGCTCGTTCGAGGCGGGGGGACATGAATGCCGCGTCGGCCTCACGATCGGTTATGCGCTGGCGCCGGCGGATGGCCGGGAGATCGGCACACTGCTCAAGCATGCCGATGCGGCCATGTACCGCGGGAAGCAGGCCGGCGGCCACCGGCTGGAGCGGGCCGCGGCGAGTGACGCCGTGGCCGACGACGCAGCGTGCCTGCATGCGCGTGCGTTGAAAGCGGATGGCCCTGGAAGGCCCTAGAGATCCAGCACCAAACGTTGAGAGCGGCTGCCTGAGCAGCAGATGATGATGGTCTTGTGGCTGGCTTTCGCGGCCTCGGTCAGCAGGCTGTCGCGGTGGTCCGGAATGCCTTCCAGCACCCGTGTTTCGCAAGTGCCGCACAGGCCTTCGTAGCAGGAGTAGGGCGCATCGATGCCGCTCATGATCAGGGCATCGAGAATGCTGCTTCCCGCAGGCACCTGCACCACGCGCCCGGATTGCGCGAGCACCACTTCGAACGCGCCGCGCGGCGCGACGTTCTCCACCGGCCGGAAGTATTCGAGGTGGATGCGGTCCGAGGATTCGGCGGCCGCGGCGTCCCTGAAGGCTCCCATCATCGATGCCGGGCCGCAGCAGTAGAGGTGCGTATCCGTGCTTGCAGTCCGCACGATGCCGGCGATGTCCATCGGCTGGCCTTGTTCATCGTCGAACCAGAAGCTCACATGGCCTTGTCCCGCGCGCGCCGCGTCGGTGAGCGCCGGCACGAAGGCCGCGGCCGCCCGCGTGCGGCAGGCGTAGTGCACCTGCCACGGCCGCTTCAGCTGGTTGAGCCGCTGCACCATGCACCAGATCGGCGTGATGCCGATGCCGCCGGCGATGAGCGTGGAGTTCGCGGCATCTTCCACCAGCGCGAAATGATTGCGCGGCGCGCTGATGCGCAACCGCGTGCCCGGCGCCACCGATTGGTGCAGGTGGCTGGACCCCCCGCGGCTGTGGGCATCGAGCGCCACGGCGATGCGGTACAGCCCCGGGTCGCCGAGCGGGCCGATCAGCGAGTAGCTGCGCACCAGCCCGTCGCCGAGCGCCACGTCCACATGCGCGCCGGCTTCAAACGCGGGCAAGGGCCGGTCGGCGGCCGGGGCCAATTCGTACGACTTGATGGCCTGCGCTTCGTCGACCACGCGCCGGACCACGACGTCGATCATGGCGTTCTGGGACTGGATCGTCACGAGGGATTCATTTCATCGTTTGCGCCGCCCGGTCCACGGCCGAGTTGGTGTACGCGTCTTCCACCTTCACGGAGATCGGCGCGCCGCCGGTCTTGGCATGGAAGTCGAGTGCGCCCTGGATCTGCTCCCGGGTGATGCGGGGGTTGTCGGGGAAGGCCTTGAGGTTGGTGTCGAAGGCCTGGTTGAAGATGGCATCGTCGAGGTTGGGGAACGCTTTGCGCGCGGCGGACTTGGCCTGGGCCGGGTCGGACTTCATGAGCTTCATCGCGCGCCACAGCGCGCGGATGACGGCGGCGGCGGCCTCCGGCTGGTTGGTGACCCAGTCGCGATTGCAGACCAGCGCGATCGACAGCAGTCCCGACAGCGATTCGACCTCGCCCGAGGCCAGCGACAGCAGCCGCTTGGCGCCATGCTGCACCGTGGCTGCGTCGGCCAGCGGGGACGAGTAGGCGAAGCCGTCGATGCGGTCGCGCTCCAGGGCCGCGAGGATCGCGTTCTGCACGATGGGCAGGATCTCCACGTCGCGCTCCGGGTCGAGGCCGTACTGGCGCAGCACGAACTTCAGGGTGAGGTCGGGCGACGAGCCGGGCGTGTGCGCGGCGAGCTTGAGTCCCTTGAGCAGGGCGACGCGCTGCGCGGGCGTGAGCGATTGCACGTCGGTGACGTTCAAGCGTTTGGCGGTGGCGGCGGAGATGACGATGTTGGTTGGGTTCTGCGTCATCAGCGCGCCGCAGTTGACGAGCCCGGCGCCTTGCGCCGCACCGCGTGCACCTGCCACCGGCGAAGTGAGGTAGTAGGCGCTGCCGCCCGCATTGGAGATGGCGGCCAGCGCGGCTTGCGCGGAACTGGCGACCACCGTGGTCATCTCCACGCCTTCGTCCGTGAAGTAGCCCATGTGCTCGGCCACATACATCGGCAAGAACGCGAACGAGGAGGTGGCCACGACCTGCGACACCTTGTACTTCGGCTGCGCATGCGCCGTACCCAGGGAAAAGGCCAGCGCGATGCTGGCACAGGCGATCTTCTTCCACATGGTTTGTCTCCTGTCGTTAGAACGAGAGTTCCCGATCTGCGTCGGTCTTCTTCCAAGGCATGGCGAGCTGTTCGGCGAGGCGCACCGCGCCGTTGAACAGAACCGCCATGACGATGATGGCCACCAGCCCCGCGAAGGCGCCGGCGGTGTCGAACTGCGCGGTGGCGTCGGACATCACGTAGCCGAGCCCGCGGTTGGAGGCGAGCATCTCGCCCATGATGGCGCCGATGAGCGCATAGGGCACCGACAGGCGCAGGCCGGTGAACATCCAGGTGACAGCCGACGGCATGACCACTTTGCACAGAATCTGCCATTCGCTCGCGCGCATCAGCCGCAGGAAAGTCACCTGCTCGCGCGACACCTGCTTCACGCCGGTGTAGGTGTTCAGGAACACGAGCAGGAAGACGATCATCGCCACGAAGAGGATCTTCATCTCGGTGCCCACGCCGAACCAGAGGATGAACAGCGGCGCCAGCGCGATCTTGGGCATGCTGTA
>CAZBOF010000001.1:26191-77228 GCA_964493285.1 uncultured Rhizobacter sp.
TCTACAGCATGCCCAAGATCGCGCTGGGCATGCTGTAGAAGCCCATCAGGAACGGGTCGAGGACTTGCGCGAGCTTTTCCCAGCGGCCGAGCAGAATGCCGGCGGCCAAGCCGATGACCGCGCCGAGCGCAAACCCGGCGATCGCGTGGAACGCGGTGTAGCTGGCGTGGAACACCAGTTTGCCGCTGGCGGTGAGCGCCCACAGGCGCTGCCCCACTTCCGACGGGCTCGAGATGAACAGCGGGTTGACCACGCGGCCGGACAGCAGCTGCCAGGCGAGCAGCACTGCGACCACGAGGGCGATGCGCCAGGCCACGATGTGCGGCACCGGGGCGTTCATCGCGCAAGCTCCGTGACCGCAGGCGCGGCAGGCTTGACGTCGGGCGCCATCAGCGTCCACAGCTGTTGCGTCAGCCGCAGATAGATCGGGTCGAAGCGCAGCGTGCCCAGCTCGCGCTCGCGCGGCAGGTCGATGCCGATCAGCGCGTGGATGCGTCCGGGCTTGCCGCGAAACACCGCACAGCGGTCGGCCAGCGCAATGGCTTCGTCGAGATCGTGGGTGACGAACAGCACCGTCTTGCCCAGTCGCCGCGAGATGCGCAGCAACTCGGTTTGCAGGCTCAGCCGCATCTGCGCGTCGAGCGCGCCGAAGGGTTCGTCCATCAGCAGCGTTTCGGGGTCGTAGGCGAGCAGCCGCGCGAGCGCGCAGCGCTTGCGCATGCCGCCGGAAATCTGCGACGGATAGTGGCGTTCGAAGCCTTGCAGGCCGACGAGGTGCACCAGTTCGTCGACGCGCTTTCGCAGTTGCGCGCGAGGCGTCTTCAGAATCTCCAGCGGCAGCGCGATGTTGTCGAACACCTGGCGCCAAGGCAGCAGGTGGTCTTGCTGCGTCATGTAGCCCACCCGGTGATTCAGTCCGTGCAGGGGACTGCCGCGGTACAGCACCTCTCCCGAAGTGGCGCCGAACATGCCGGCGCTCATGTTCAGCAGCGTCGACTTGCCACAACCCGAAGGGCCGACGAGCGTGACGATCTCGCCTTCGGCGACCGACAGGTTCACCGCCTCCACCGCGTGGTTGTCCTGGCCGTTCACGCGGAAGCACTTGCCGACGTCGCGGAACTCGATCAAGGTGGCGGCCCGCGGCAGGGCTGCGGGTGTCACCGGGGCGGCGTGCAATGCGCTCATGCCCGCACCACGACGATGCTCATCGCCGCGGCCCCGCTGGTTTGACCGAACGAGGTTTGCCCGCCCGCGCATTGCGCTACGCCCACGCGGGCACCGCGCACCTGGCGTGCCCCGGCAATGCCGCGCAGCTGCCAGGCGAGTTCGCACAACTGCGCCACACCGGTGGCGCCCAGCGGATGGCCGCGCGCGAGCAACCCGCCCGACGGGTTGACGGGGCAGCGCCCGCCGAGATGGACGTCGCCGTTGTCGACGAGGTGCCATCCTTCTCCGGCGGCGGCCAGGCCCAGGTCTTCGTACTCGAACAGCTCGCCGGCCGAGGTGGCGTCATGCACCTCCGCCACGTGGATGTCGGCCGGCTGGATGCCTGCGGCCTGGTACGCGCGGGCGGCCAGGTCGGCGGTCTGCGAGCCCGTGGTCTTGAACGAATCGGTCGCGAACACGGTGGCCGCGATCTCGGGGCCTGTCTTCTGGCGCGCGCGTGCCCATGGCGCGGAGGCCAGCACGAGGGCGGCGGCGCCGTCCGAGATCGGTGAGCACATGAGAACGGTGAGCGGCTCCACCACGGTGCGCGACGCGAGCACGGACTCCGTGGTCTGCGGTTGGCGCATCTGCGCCTGTTCATTGAGGGCGCCGTTGCTGTGGTTCTTGGCGGCGATGGCGGCGAGGTGGCGCGCATTGGCGCCGGTCGCTTCGAAGTAGCGCTGCACCTTCTGCGCGTAGTAATCCATGAAGATCGAACGCTTGGCGGCGTCGGGGCCGAGCGACTGCTTCAACGCCGCCAGCTCGGCCACATCGCTGCAGGCCTCGATGGCGCGGTAGGGCGCGGCCTTGTCGGCGGTGACCATCTTCTCGCTGCCGACCACCAGCACGCATTGCGCGGCGCCCGAGGCGATGTAGTGCGCGGCGAGGTGCACCGCAGACGATCCCGAGGCGCATGCGTTCTCGACGTTGAAGATCGGCATGCCGCCGATGCCTGCCGCCTTGAGGCTCACCTGCCCGCGAACGCTTTCCTGGCCGGTCAGCAGGCCGGCGGCGCTGTTGGACGAGAACACCGCGTCGATCTGGTCCACCCCGACGCCGGCGTCGGCCATCGCCGCCAGCGCGGCCCCGCAGGCCAGCTCGCTCAGCGGCGTTTGCGCGAAGCGGCCGAAGGCGGTCATGCCGGCACCGATGATGAGAGGCGTCATGTGCATGGCAACTCTCTGCTCGCGTCAAGCCACCGGGGCGGGCTGGCGGTGGTCTGACCAACGCTTGATCTTGTACTGGCCGGCGCCGTCGGGCAGCAGCGCCTCGACCTGCACGCGCGGGCGGATGAGTGCGGCCTCGCGCACCGCGGTGCTCACGGCTTGCGCGAGTTGCGCGCCGTCATGCCCGGCCACGGCTTGCACCCGGATCAGCAGCAGGTCGCTGCCGTCGTCGTCCTTGCGGACCTCGGCACGAAAATCTTGCAGGCCGGGGCAGCCGAGCAGGCGCTGTTCGATCTGCTGCGGCCAGACGTTCACGCCGCGTATCTTGAGCATCGAGTCCATGCGGCGCAGCGATCCGGGGCGAAACGCCAGGTGCGCAGACCCGCAGCGGCAGTGCCCGGCAGGCACCAGATCGACCTTGTCGCGCATGGCGAAGCGGATCACGGGCGTGGCTTCGCGATAGGGGGTGGAGATGATGATTTCCGCTTCACCTTCGTCGACGAAAGCGCCGCTCGCCGGGTCGCGCAGTTCGGTGTAGAGGTATTCGTCGCAGAAGTGGTTGGAGCCTTCTTCGACGCCGAGCGCACAGGTGTTCGCGATCTTGGCCGCCGCCTGCGTGCAGCCGTAGATCTCGAAGACTTTCGCGCCATACACCTCGCGCGCAGCCTCCAGGAGCTGCGGTGACATGCCCACGCTCTGGATGCCTTTGAGGTGGCCGCGCCACCGCCCGGCCAGCCCCCGCTGGCGCGCCAGGTTCGCCAGCTGCAGCAGCAGGCTCTCGATGCCGTAGAGGTAGCTGACGCGGAACTCCGACAGGATGTCGAGCATCATGTCTTTCGAGGCCACGCCGGTGAGCACCGGCGTGAGGCCGTGGATGCGCGCGCCTTCCAGCGCCGACAGGCCGGCGCAGAAGAACGACACCGGAATCGTGAGGCAGGCCACGTCGCCCGGCTTGAGCCCGATGGCCTGGTACTGCGGACCCCACGAGCGGCCCATCACGTCCACGTCGGCGCGCGACATCGCATAGCGCTCCTGGCCGATGCCGGAGGTGCCGGTGGTGAGGTGCACTTGCGCGATCTCATGCTCGGCCACGCAGAGGTTGCCGGCCCACGGCGGGCGTTCGCGCTGCGCGGCCAGCAGATCTTCTTTCGTGACCACCGGCAGCCGGGACAGTGCGGCGGGTTCGCCGGGCACGAAGCCGTGGGGCACGCCGTGCTGGAGCCAATGCGCGGCGTAGAAGTCGGATGCGTGCCACGCCCGTGCGATGGCGCGCTGCAGCGAGGCGAAGTCGCCCACGGTACCGCTCATGGCGTGGCCTCGTCGAAGACCGCCCGGCCTTCCGCACGCAGTGCGTCGCCGGCAAAGACTTGAAACGCGACGCCCGCGCCGTGGATGCCGGCATGCAGCGCGAGGGCCTCGCCGGGATGCGTGGGGCCGTGGTATCGGACATCGATCTCGCGCGTTGCGAGGCCGGCGCGTGTGCCGCTCAACTCGCGCTCGAACAACGCGGTCAGCAGCGTGGCCGGTACCACCACGTCGGAGAACCCGCGGGCCTGGGCGTAGGCCGCGTCGAGATGCAGCGCATTGGTGTCGCCGGTTTCCACGGTGAGCCACGCCACCTGGTTGCGCGTGATGGGCGCGAGCGCGGCCATCTGGGGATGATCGGGTGTGCGGGGCGCCGGGCGGGCCTGCGGCGGGCGAGGGCCGGGCGGCAGGTCGATCATGCGCACGGCTTCGGTCGCGCACGCCACGTCGCCGTCGTGATAGGTCGTGAGCAAGGTGGTCACCGTGAGTTGCCCGTGTGCGGCGTCGACGATGCGCCGGTCCTGGAGGTCGCTGACGGCCTGCAGCGTTTGGCCCACCCGAAGCGGTGCCAGCAGGCGGTAGGACACGCCGCCGTAGAGGCCGCGGTCGGGGTCGCGATCGAGGATGTCGTGGAAGCTCTGCCCGATCACGGGTTGCGCGCGCAGGAACACGAGGTAGGGCAGCGGCACGGGCGCGCCTGCCGGAAAAGTCTTTGCGCACCGGCCGTCGCGCCCGATGTGCCACCGCGCCAGCGACTCCGGCGTGATCCGCAGTGTGAAGCGCACCGGCAGTGTCATGGGCGCGCCTTCCTTGCCTTCTTGGCCGGGTTCACGATGCCCGCGCTGACGTAGGCCCAGATCTCCGCGGTGGCGCGTTCCGGCGACAGGCGGCCCTTCGGCCTGTACCAGCGCAGCAGGCCGTTCACGGTGTCCATCACCAGCGCGGTGGCCATGCCCGGCTCCATGTCGCGGAAGCTGCCGTCGGAGACGCCGCGCGCGATGATCTCGCGAACGTGGGCGAGGTAGGTGCGTTCGCGCTCGGAAATCTCGGCGAGTGCCGCCGGCTCGATGAAGCGGCGTTGCTGAATCAGCAGGCCGAACTCGTTCGGGTGCGCCAGCAGCACGGCGCAGTGTTCGCGCACCAGGACTTCGAGCGCGGCCAGCGGGGCCATCTCGTCGATCTCGGGGCGGCGCGAGACATCGCGCAGGCGCCGCGCGGCGCGCAGGATGAGGTGGCGCACCAGGTCTTCCTTCGAGCGCACATAGTGATACAGCGACGCCTTGTTCATGCCGAGCACCGCGCCGATGTCCGCGAGCGACGTGGACCGGTAGCCTTTCTCGTGGAACAGGCCGGCCGCGACTTCCAGGACCTCGCGCATGCGCGGCGGCTCGTGGCTGTCCGGCTCCTGCGAGGCGGTCGACGAGACCACGGCATTGCTCTTCATGTTGATCACTCCCATACGACCCTGCCTTCTGCGATACATGCCGCCTTGGTGCCATCGGGCCCGCGGACGGACCAACTCACCTGATGGTCATTCGGCAGCGCGACGAGTGTGGCGTCGCCGATCAGGAGTTCGAGCTTCCCGTCGGCATGCACGGACACATCGGTCACGCGTTGGTTCAAGAGCCCCACGATCACCACGACCGAAGCCGGGTCCCGATCGGGGTCGAACGAGCGGCGGGCGCCGTCGTGAAGAACGGCACCTTCGCCATCGATGCGCAGCGTCACCTCCCGGTCCACGCCGCACAGCATGATCGAGAACGAATCGTCGATTGCCAGCCGCGTCACCACGCAGCCTGGCATGGCAGCGATCGCGGGCGGAACGGACGTCGGGCTCATGGCGGGGCACAGGCGGGCGGAACGCCCTCAGAGATAGCGGCGATTGGCCAGGTGGTCGGGCACCTCGAGGCCGAGCGCCTCGACCTGCGGAACCGTGTTGGCGATGAAAGCGTCGCGCAGTTGCTCATTGGTGTTCTTCTTGAGACCCCATGCACGATAACGCTTGTTGCGCGTGGATCCGGAATTACCGAACATATCGAGCGCCATCGGCCACCAGATGTCGAGTTTTCCCTGCGCTTCGGCGCGCCGCTTGGGGTCGCGCACCATCTCGGCGAGGTGCGTGTAGCCCATGCCGGCGTGGCCGCGTTCTTCCCGGAACACGCGCGGCACCACCTGGGCAATGGGCTCGTAGCTGGAGTCGGCCCATTCGGCGATCTGCATCACCCCAACCTTGGAGGCCAGAAAATGATGCAGCGCAAGATCCATCCAGGTCTGCTTCGGGAACTCGAACAGGTACTGACGCAGCTCGAACTTCTCGAACTTGCCGCCGAGGCCGTTGAGGATGTTCGAGAAGATGTAGCCGTGGTTGAACTCCTCGTAGTTGAAGCGGGCCATCATGGCCAGATCCTTGAGCGTGGGGTACTCGCGCTTGGCGACCTCCCATTGCGAGTCGATCATGTCGCGGTAGGGCTTCGAATCGAGGATCTCCGCGTGGTTGTAGATCAGCTTGACCAGCAGTTCGCGGTATTCCTGCGGCAGCTCGTCGCCTTCCTTGAACTGGCGTGGCCCGACCAGGCGCTGCACGTTGTCGGTGGGCGGGGCGACGGGGATGCTGTCCATGTCGATCGCCGGCAGCGAATCGATGCGGTAGTCGTCATCGCGGCGAACCGGTGGCCGGTCGGCAAGCGCCGCAGCGGTGGGTTGTGACATCTGATGCTCCTGATGCGTGTTCTGGAAGCCGAGAGGCAGCCTGGGCCCAGCCGCTGTCTCGTGTTGCAGCGTGCCGGATCGGTAGACTACCGAACGTTAGGTAGACAGTCTAGGGGCACCCTGGGGCTGGGGCAAGGCCGTGGCGGCATGAGTTCATCCGTGGTTACCCGCAGTCGCTGCGGCGCCGGATGCATGGGCGCCGGCGCTGCGGCAGTGCGGCGGGACGCGCGCGATCCATCGGGCCGGCAGCGGCGTCTTTCAGCGCGGCCAGGCAGGTGGCCATGGGGGTGTGCGCTCTGCCTCGCGGCAGGACGTGCACCCCGTGGCGAGGGGCTCAGTGCGTGGGGGGGCGGAGGGCGGGGGGCGCATCCCCGTGCAGATAGGCGCTCAGCACTTCTGCACGGCTGCCCGGGCGGGCCAGGCGGTCGGATTCGAAAATCTTCTGCCCGTGGTGCAAGACCACCGCGCTGTGCGCGGCGCCCAGAACCAGATCCAGATCGTGTTCGATCCAGACGACGGTGACGTCCGGGTCTTGCTGCGCGATCTGGATGAGTTCCGGGATCAGCGTGCGCTCTTGCCGGCTCATGCCCGAGGCGGGCTCGTCGAGCAGCAGCACCTTGGGCTGGCTGATCAAGGCGCGCGCGAGGTCCACGCGGCGGCGCGTGGCCAGAGGCAGGTCGTCCACGAGGCGGTGCATGTCGGCTTCCAGGCCGCAGCGCGCGGCGATGTGGCGAACGCGTTCAAGCGCGGCGCGGCTTCGCCGGTGTGCTTGCATCGGCAACAGCCACTCGCGCAGCAGGGCCGGCTTGTGATGCCCGTATTCGCCGATCCGGATGTTCTGCGCCACCGTCAGGCCCGGCACCAGATCTGCGTGCTGGAAGGTGCGTGACAGGCCCAGGCTTGCGCGGTCATGGGTGGGCAGGTGGTCGATCCGCCGGCCATGGATGTGGACGCGCCCGCCGCGATCGGGGGAGTAGAGCCCGGTGATGCAGTTCATGAGCGCGGATTTCCCGGCGCCATTGGGCCCGACCAGCCCCAGCACGCAGCCTTTCTCGACCTGGAAGGAAACGTCCCGCAGCACGTGCAGGCCGCCGAAGCGCAGGTTCAGGCCGTCCACCTTCAGGCCCAGGGTGTCGTGGGGGGTCTCAGTCGGCATGCGACGCTTCTCCATGGGGCTCGCGCAGATCCAGCCCTGTCGCGCGCATCAGGGCGTGCTCGATGTCTTGCGCGCTGGTGCGGCCGAGGTCGAAGGGTTCGCCGAGCGTCAGCCCGCGATCCATCAGCACCGCTTCATCGGCCAGTTTCGGGATCCAGGTGCTGCTGGCCTCGGACAACAGGACGGTCAGGCCCAGTTCCTGGCGCAGGCGTTTCAGGTCCTCGCAGAGCGCTTCGATGACGGGCACCGACAGCCCGAGCGTCGGCTCGTCGAGCATGAGCACGCGCGGGTGCGACAGCAATGCCGAGGCGATTGCCAGCATCTGCTGCTCGCCGCCCGAGAGGTTGCCCGCCAAGGTGCCTTGGCGCGCTTTCAGGCGAGGGAACCAGCGGTAGGCGGCGGCCAGGTCGAAGTGGGAGCCGGGCGCATACCGTGCGCTCACTTCGAGGTTTTCCTCGACCGTCATCACGGTGAACACCTTGCCGCTTTCCGGCACCAGCGCGGGACGGCCTTGCCAGGGCGAGTCGGCGCGCACGGGGTCCCAGCGCAGCGTGCTGTGCAAGTCGGCCACCGCGTTGCGCGGCAGGGCATTCGCGATGGCCGCCAGCACCGTGCTCTTGCCCGCGCCGTTGGGGCCGACCAGCGCCAGTGCCTTGCCCGGCGCCAAGGCGAAGCTGACATCGCGCACCGCTTCGATCGGGCCGAAGCGAACCGCCAGATGCTCGACCTCAAGCCGGCCCATGGGATGCTCCCTTCTCGGCGGTGCGCCCTCGGCGCCCTCCCAGCCAACGGCCCAGTTGCTGCGGCACGCGCAGCAGGAAGACGATCAGGATCAGGCCAAGCGCCAGGTTCTCGGCGCCCGCGCCGCGGCTGATGACGTCCACGCCCATTCCGGTCAGCACGTGCGACAAGGCATGCGGCAACGCGGTGATGGCGTACGACGCGACCACGGCGCCGAACAGGTTGCCGCTGCCCCCGAGAACGATCACGGTGAGTATCATGATCGTCAGGTGGAATGGGAAGAGGCCGATCTGCACCACGCCGGTGTAGTAGCCCATCAGGGCGCCTGCCATGGAGGTGATGAAGGAGGTGGTCATGAACACGCTCACCCGCGCGCGCACCTGGGACACGCCCATGGCGGAGGCCACGGCCGGGATCTCCCGTGCCGCGATCCATGCGGCGCCCACGGGGCCGCGAATCGCGACGCGCAACAGCACGTAGACGACCAGCGCGGCAACGCTGAAGACATACCACCAGTGCGGCTCCGAGGTGACGTCCCAGGGGCCGATCGACAAGGGCGGCAGCATGAATCCCGTGGCGCCGGTCACCTTGACCTCCACGTCGGTGAGCACCAGTTCGATCAGGTAGTGCAGTGCCACGGTGCCGACGGCGAGGTAGATCCCGACGGCGCGGATCGTGATGACGGCCAGCAGGCCGCCGATCAGCAGGCCCACGCCGCCAGCGAGCAGGAGCACCAGCCAAGGGGAGGCGCCATCGCCCCAGAAGGAGATGAGTGCGCCGGCACTGAATGCGCCGATGGCGAGAAACGCGGCGGTGCCCAGTGACAGCAAGCCGGCAGTGCCGGTCAGGACCGTCAGCGCCATCGCGGAGATGGCCGTGAGCGTTGCGGTGTTGAGCAGGTGAAGGACGAAGGGGTCGGCCACGTGGGGCACGACGGCGATCCACACGGCCACGGCCAGCAGGCCCAGGGCGTGCCAGCCCCACGCAGGTCGGTCGGCGGCGCGGCTGCGCGCGCCCGATACGGAAAGAGAAGACATGGATCAGACCCGCGTGATGGCTTCGGCGCGCCCGCTCAGGCCGTACGGCCTCACGCTCAGGACGACGAGGAGAAACACGATGGGAACGGCCAGCCCGTAGCGGGCGTCGAAGAAGGCAATCACGAGGTTCTGCACGAACGCGATCAGCAGCGCGCCGATCACCGCTCCCCGCAACTGCGTCATCCCGCCCAGAAGTGCTGCCACGATGCCGCTCACCCCGACCAGCGCGCCTTCCATCGCCACCGAAGAGAGCGAGGCCATCGTGATCCCACCGAGCCCGGCCAGGCCGCTCGCGAGCACCCAGCTGGAGGCCAGCACCCGTTGCACCGGGATGTTGCGCAAGGTGGCCAGGCGCGCGTCGTTGGCCACCGCGCGCATGCCGATGCCCAGGCTGCTGCGTTGAATCAGCACCAGCACGGTGACCAGCGCGGCGGTGTTCAGCAGCGTGACCAGAATCAGATTCCGGGGAATCGACAACTCTGCGATCGTCCAACTGCCCGGCAGCAGCGCCAGCCGCATCGACTGGCCCGACCACACCAGGCTCAGGATGCCCATCAACGCGATGCCCAGCGCAATGGTGAGCACCGTGCCGACGAAATGGCCCAGGTGACCCGCGGCGCGGTCGATGACGGCATGCGACACCCAGCCCGAGGCGGCGACGGCGGCCAGGCCGGCCAGCACCGCGACCCCGAGCGAGCCCGTGCTCGCACCGGCCAGCGTGGCCGCCACATACGCCGCCAGTACACCCAGCTCGCCCACATGGAACATCAGGACGTGGTTGGATCGGTACACGATCACGACCGCGACGGCCATCACGGCATACACCGAGGCCGTCGCCAGCGTGGAGGCCAAGAAAGGCAAAGCGTCCATCGCTCGGTTTCGTGCCGGCTTACTTGTACTTCGGCGTGCTGCTCACCCGCAGCACATCACCGGTGGGGTTCAAGGCGTCCTTGGCGCGGTCGTAGGTGTAGAGGCGGTAAGACGACGGGCCATAGTGGTCGGTCTTCGTGAACACGATCGGCTCGTCGGTCAGCCCGCCGGTGTCGATGCGGGTGTTGGAGAGCGCGGCGTCCAGGCCGTCGCGGGTGCAGTTCGGGCCGCAACGCTCCAGGGCATCGACCAGCACGCGGCCGAGGGTCCAGCCGCCTGAATGGAAGGCGAGCACTTCTTGCACCCCGGCGGCCTTGGCGGCGGCGGCGAGTTCGGCCACGCCAGGGCCGCTCGACTGGCCCGCACCCGCGTAGCGCGAGTAGCTGAAGACCGCGAGGTTGGGCGCGGCCTTGGCGGCCTGGCGCAATTCATCGTCGCCCGTGCCGGCTTCCATGGAGAGCACTGCGCCCTTGTAGCCGGCTTCCGACAGCGCCGGCAGCATGCTCAGCGTGCGGCCGCGGCCGATGGCGGTGAGCACGACATCGGGCTTGATCGAGACGATCTTCTCCGACACCGAGCGGAAGTCGCGCAGCGTCAACGGGAAGAGCACGGTTTCCGCGTTGGCGAAGCCGTGGGCCTTGGCGGCTTTCACGGCGTGGTCGCACGACAGCACGATGCCCGGGCTTTCGAAGCCCGTGCAGACGAACGTCTTGCCTTGTGGCGCGGCCTTGCGGGCCAGCTCGCCACCGGCTTCGCCGGTCAGGTCGAAGACCAGGCCGATGCCGTAGACCCCCTTGCGCGGCGCGGGCGGCAGCACCACGTTGAAGTTGGCCGGGAAGCCCGCCACGACCGGGACGCCGAGACGGCCCATCGCGTTGAAGACCGGGATGTGGGTGCTCGTCAGCGACAGGCCGGCGATCGCGATCGCTCCTTGGTTGGCCAGCTCCTGGGCGCCGCTCACCGAGCGCGCCGGATCGATCTGCACATCGCGCACCTGCACATCGATTTGGCGGCCATGCACGCCACCGCGCTTGTTGACGCCGTCGATGTGCATGCGGAAGGCGTCGAGCGTGGCCTTGAAGATGCCCTGCATGGGACCGGACGCGTCGACGAGATAGCCGATCTTGATGGGTTCGGGGTTGGCTTGCGCCGCAGCGGGCGTGACGGCCGAGAAGGCCAGCAAGGAGATGAGAGATGCGGATGCCAGAAGATGCCGTTGCATGGGTACTGCCTTGGATGAGGAGGAGGGTCGGAGTGTATTTTGGCTACCGATTGGTATGTTATGCATTTAACGAGGCTGCATATACGGGATAGTCACCAATTACCTCACTGTGAACTTAGGTACCAGTTGGTATGTTTTGATGATTTCCACCCCGGCCGCGGCGCGTGGATCGGCGGCGCTGCGGCCGGGTCGGCAACCCGATTACGATCCCCGATTGCGCTGCAACCTCGCACAGCTGGGCTGGCGATTCACATCCATGCATGACTTCGACCGCGCCATCCACCTCGATCGGCTTCACGACGACACCTTCCGCGGTGCCACCCATGCGGCCTACGCCAACATGGTCGGACCCTTCGGCGGCGCGACGGGTGCCGTGCTGCTGAACGCGGCGATGTTGCATCCGGCGCGGCAGGGCGATCCCGTTGCGCTGACGGTCAACTTTGCGGCGCCGATCGCGGAGGGCGCATTCGACGTGGTGGCCCGGCCTGCCCGCACCAACCGCTCGACCCAGCATTGGGTCTTGTCGCTGGAACAGGAAGGCGCCATCGTCGCCACCGCAACGGCGGTGCTGGCGCTGCGCAGCCCGTCCTGGTCGGCCGCCGAAGCGGTGCCCCCCCGGGACATGCCGCCCGTGGATGCCGTGACGCCGATGCCGGCGCTCGGCCGTTTCCCCTGGGTGCGCCAGTACGACTTTCGCTTTGTCGAGGGCGAGTTGACCGATGCCTTCGATGGCACCGAGCAGGCGCATTCGCGCAGCTGCTACTGGATCCGCGACGAGCCGGCGCGTCCCCTCGACTTCCTGGCTTTGACCGCCCTCTGCGATTCGTTTTTTCCGCGCACGTATGTGCGTCGTCGCTACGCCGCGCCCGCCGGGACGGTTTCGATGACGACTTATTTCCACGCCGATGCGGACATGCTGCGCGCACAAGGCGAGCGCCATGTGCAGGCGCGTGCCGCGGCGGTGAACTTCCGCAACGGCTACTTCGACCAAAGCGGCGAGGTGTGGAACGACCAGGGCGCGCTGCTGGCGAGCACGCACCAGATGGTCTATTTCCGCGACTGAAGCGCGCGGCGCGCGAGCGCCTCAGGTGTGGAGGTTGCGGCGCAGGACCACCGGCTGGCCGCCGTAGGTGCGCTTGCTCATCCACGCGGCGAGCGCGGAGTCGAGGTAGTCGGCGTGGCCGGGAAACCACTGGAACAGGTAGCCGCCGAAGTCGTGCGCCAACTCCACGCCGGCGCGGCCGGTGGCGATGGCCTCGCGCACCTCGCGGGTGGACTTGAGCACCGCGGCATGCTCCTGGATGTGGCAGTCGCGCGGCGGAAAGCCGGTGCTCTCCATCCACTGGTCTTCTTCTTGGAAGTGGCGTTCGGCGTGCTCCTGGAACGCGGCCAGCGCGTCATCGACGGTGCTGGCACTGCACACCAGCAGCCCCCGTGTGACGGTGTAGAACTCTTCGTGGATCTCGTCCATCGGCTTGAAACCGAGCAGGCGGGCGTCCGACCACAGCAAAGTGGCTGCGCTGGGGGGTTCAGGGGCGTCGGGGTCGCGAAGCGGGGTCGAAGAGGACATGCTGGCAGGTTCAAGCGTCCTTGTCGGGGCGCTTCAGTTCAAACAACTCGGTGACCCGAAGGTAGTTGAAACCGCCAAGCCGAGCAAGTGGCTGGGCTTTTTGCACATCGAACCGGCCTGCGGCGTCCAGGTAATCGTCCTGCACATGCACCATCACGACACGCCCGAAGACGACGCTGGCCGTGCGCTCGCCCGGGCCCTGGGGCGGGAAATCGACGATCCGAAGCACCTTGCATTCCAGGGCGGCGGGCGCGGCGAGCACGCGCGGCGCCTTGATGAGCGTGCAGGCGGTGCGTTCCAGCCCGGCGAGGTCGAATTCGTCCACCGATTCCGGCGCCATGGTGGAGGTGATGTTCATCTGCTCGCGCAGCGCGTAGCTCGCCAGGTTGACGCAGAACTCGCCGCTGGCACGGGCGTTGGCCAGTGAATCCTTCTCGCTGCGGTCTTGTGGCGCATTGCAGGAGAACATCACCATCGGCGGCGTGGCCGAGATGCCGTTGAAGTAGGAGAACGGGGCGAGGTTGGCGACGCCGGCGGCGCTCACCGTCGACACCCAGCCGATGGGGCGGGGCGCCACGATGGCGTTGAACAGGGAGCTGCGGTACTCGGGAGAGGAGGTGTCGAATTGCATGCGGAGGCCAGGTCAGAGGCGGGTCACGCCTGGATCTGGGCGCGGTTGGTCGAGAAGCCGGGGTTGGAGCCGAGCAACTGCGCCGGATGGTGCATGTCCTCTTGCCACAGCAGCGACTCCATGTAGATGTTCAACGGCTGGTCCTGCACGGTCAGCTCGTACACCTGCTCGTCGTAGGAGGCATGGTTGTGCACCGCCCAGCCGGGGGCCGACAGCATCAGGTCGCCCGGGCCCCACTCATAGCGGTTGCCGGCCACGTTGCTGAAGCCCGAGCCCTTGAAGTAGTAGTTGATCGCGGCCGAGATGTGGCGGTGCGGGCGGTCGACGATGCCGGCCGGGCGGATGGTCATCGTGGCGAAGAAGCTCGGCGTGATGCCGTTGAAGCGCGTGGTCAGCGGGTTGTACATCATGTACAGGCGGCGTCCGACATACGACTTGCCGAGTGCGATCAGCTTGTCCAGTTCGCCCTGCACCGTTTGCCAGGGGAAGTGCAGTGCCTTGGACACGGCGGGGGTCGGATTGATCAGCGTTTCGTAGGGCATCAGCAGGCCGCCGTCTTCGCCGATCGGCACCATGCCGAACGGGCTCTTGCGCGACGGGTCGGACGACTCTGCATGCGCCATGACGGCCGTCGCCATTTCCTCCTGGCCGGCCGCCAGGTGCTCGGGCAGGTAGACCTGCATGTGCTGGAGCATCGGCGTGTTCGAGTAGGTGAACCGAACTTGCGGCACACGCCCGGTATTGCGGTGCACGTAGGTGGCGTACGAAGGATGGTTCCACACGTCGTACTGGCGGAACGCGATGCGCTTGCCGCCCACCAGCGTCTCGCCTTCGCCGGCAATGCAGAAATTCACTTCGGTGGCGTTGTGGCGGAACGGTTGCGTCTGCTCGCCCGGCAGCAGAACGCTCAGCTTCACCTGGATGCCGGGGGCCAGGCCGGGCGCGGTGGTGGGTGCCATGGGGTGGACGATCAGGCTTTCGCGGCAGCCGTTCTCGGGCTTGGGCATCGAGGCCAGGCGCTCGATCTCGGCATCGATGCGGGCTTTCGTGATCACCACCGGCGCCCAGTAGCTGTTCTTGTCGGCAGCGGTGCGGCCACTGATGTCGGTGAACACCGCGTCCTGGTCGGAAAACTGTTTGCGCAACTCGTTCATGGTCGGTCCTTGGAGTTCATTCAGGCGGTGAATCCGTCATCGAAGATCGACGGCACCGGCGGTTTCATTTGCAATGTGTTCACCAGCAGGGCGTGCGTGATGTAGCGCCCGACCAGAAACGCGATGGTGACCGCCTGCGGCGGCGTGAAGTGTTCGGCGAGCGCGCCGAATTCGGCCTCGACGTCCAGGCCTTTGGTGGCGATTGCGCTCATCACATAGCGTTGGGCGGCGCGCTGGGCCGGCGTCATGAGGGCGGCGTCGTCCGGTGCCAGGCGTTGCACGGCGACGATCCAGTCGCGCAGCAGGCCCGAACGGATGCACAGGCGCTCGTGCTGGTTGCGCTCGTAGGCGTTGTTCATCGTGCACGCGACCGTGAGCACCACGGTCTCGCCGATGTCGAACGGCAGCGCGTCCTTCAGTGCATCGGTGAATGCCAAGAAGCTCAACAGCACGTCGGGTGTGTTCGCGCCCACCTTGAACATTTCGCCCAGGTAGCCCAGACGCTTGACGCGTGGCCCGAGATAGTCGTTCAAGGCCGCAGGCATGTCGGCGCGCTCCAGGCGCGGGATCCAAGAATGTGGCATGGGTGCGGAGAGAAAGAAAGGAGGGGAGTGGAAAGCAGCATAGGTAGTCTTCCCCCTTCAATCAAGATTGATTATCTAATCCAGTACGTCGTCTGCAGGGTTGAGGCGGGGGTGTCTCGGCGGTATTTTTCTCTTTGGTTCCCCGGGAGAAACGTGCTTCTTCTGACCACACATCTTCTGGATGTGGCTCGGTACAAGATGGATTTATTAATCAATCTTGATTGGGCAAACCTTTCAACATAAGCTGCCACTCAATGAGACGACGCGGCGCGCGCGAATCACCGGGGCACGGCGACCTTGGCAACAGCGCAGGCCTTGGGTGCGGCAAGTTCGTGAACTTGCCGCGGCCTTCAGTGAGGTCTACCGGGGGCTGGCTCTGCCCGCGCAACCCGTGTTGAATCCAACTGGCGACGTCTGTGAGTTCAAGGAGCGTGTATGACAACGATGACGCGTGCACAACAGAATGATGTGCTGACGCAAACCGGCCCCGGTGCCCCGATGGGCGACCTGTTTCGCCGCTACTGGATCCCGGCCCTGCTGGCCGAAGAGCTTCCGGAGCCGGACTGTCCGCCGGTGCGCGTGCAACTGCTCTCCGAGAAGCTGCTCGCTTTTCGCGACACCTCCGGCAAGCTGGGCCTGATCGACGAGTTCTGCGCACACCGTGGGGTGTCGCTGTGGTTCGGTCGCAATGAACAGAACGGCATTCGCTGTCCGTACCACGGCTGGCAGTACGACACCACCGGGCAATGCATCGACCTGCCCTCGGAGCCCGTGGGCAGCAGCCACACGAAGAAGATCAAGCTCACCTCGTATCCGCTGGTCGAGCGCGGCGGCGTGCTGTGGACGTACATGGGCCCGCCGGAGCTGCAGCCGGATCTGCCGGAGTACGAGTTCGCCACCGTCAAGCCGTCGCAACGCTACATCTCCAAGCGGTTCCAGCACTGCAACTACCTGCAGGCGATGGAAGGCGGCATCGACCCGCATCACGTGGCCTTCCTGCACAGCGGCGAGTTGCGCTCCGAGGCGATGATCGCCAATGCCAACAGCACGCAATACCTGCGCCCTGAACTGCAGGTGAAGATGGAAGCCGCGCCCACCGACGGCGGCTTGCTGATCGCCTATGGCCGCGACGGCGCGGACGGCCAGTCGTATTGGCGCGTGATGCACTGGCTGATGCCGTTCTTCACGCTGATCCCGCCGTTTGCCGAGCACCCGGTGCATGGGCACTTCTGGGTGCCGATCGACGACGAGCACTGCTGGGCCTGGACCTTCGACTACCACGGCGCGCGCGATCTCACGGCGCATGAATTGCAGGCCGCGCGCGACGGCAAGGGCCTGCACGTGCCGGTGATCCCGGGCACTTACCTGCCGCTGGCGAACAAGGAGAACAACTACCTGATGGACCGCGCCAAGCAGAAGGACGGCACCCACTACAGCGGCGTGCCCACCATCGGCATGCAGGATGCCTCGCTGCAAGAAAGCATGGGGCCGATCCAGGACCGCACCAAGGAGCACCTGGTGTCCAGCGATCGCATCATCGTCATGGCCCGGCGCCTGCTCAGCGACACCGCGCTGAAGGTTCATGAAAGCCCCGATGTCGTGCCGCGCGGTGTCAGCCCGGCCACGCATCGCGTGCGTTCAGCCACGGTGATGCTGCCCACCAGCACGCCGGTGCTGGAGGCCGTCAAGGATGCGATCAAGGTCCGCCCCGGCGAGCCGTTCACGTCCACCTGATTTTTTAGGGCAGCAGGCATGCGAGGTCGGGCCTCGTGCCGCTGCAACCCCTGGCGGCGTGATGCCGCCGTGTTCATCGGAAGGTACCTTACATATGCAACATTCAAAGCACACCTTGACGCGCTCCGGGGTGTCTCGCTTCGCAGCCGCCCTGGCCCTGGTGGCCGTGGGCGTCTCGGCCCAGGCACAGTCCTATCCCAGCAAACCCATCACCGTGGTGGTGCCCTTCGGCGTGGGCGGCAGCGCAGACCTGACGGCGCGCACGGTGGCCGAGAAGCTGCAAGCGGCCCTGGGCAGAACCATCGTCGTCGAGAACCGCACGGGTGCCGGTGGCGAGACGGGCACCAATTCCGTGGTGCGCGCGGCCCCGGACGGCTACACCTTGTTGATGACGCCGAATGGCCCGATCACCACCGGTGGCCTGTTCAAGAAGCAGCCGTACAACGTGAAGACGGACCTGATCCCCATCACGATGGTGACCAACATTCCTCTGGTGCTGGCTGCCAATGCGGCGCTGCCGGCCAATACGGTGAAGGAATTCCTGGACTACGCCAAGAAGCATCCCAATGCCATCAGCTACGGCAATCCGGGCACGGGCTCGGCCAATTGGCTGAACATGGAGCTGTTGCGCCATGAAGCCGCCATCACGATGACGGGCGTGCCTTATCGCGGCAATGGTGCAGCGGCCATGGCCGTGGGCGGCGGCGAGGTCCAGGTGGGGTCGGGCGATTTCGCGTCTTACCTGCCGTTGGGCCCGGCACCGATCGGCAGCGGCCGCGTGAAGTTCCTGGCCACGTTCACGCATGAGCGCGCCAAGATGACGCCGAACCTTCCTGCGATTGGCGAAGTCATCCCCGGTTTCGTGCCCGTCACCGGGTGGGTCGGGCTGTATGCGCCGGCCGGCACGCCCAAGGAGATCGTCGATCGCCTGCATGCGGAGACGGTGAAGGTGCTCAACCTGCCCGAGGTGAAGGCGGTGTTCGAGAAGGCAGGCATGGAAGAGGCGCCGATGGATCGCGCGAAGTTCACCAAGGCCGTCCATGACGAGATCGACGGCTTCACGAAGCGGGTGAAGGCCGCCAACTTGCAGATCGAGTGATCTGATGGCTTGACGAGGAACGCCGGCGCAGACGCACGGCGATCCCAGGAAAAAGACCTGCGACATTCATCGCAGGTCTTTTTTTGCGGGCGGGCGGCGGGGCCGCGGCCGAGGCTCCGCCCGAGACGTTCGCCCCGGGCCGATGGTTCAGCTGCCCATGCAGAGGTACTTGGTCTCGACGTACTCGGCGATGCCGTGGTGCGAGCCTTCGCGGCCCATGCCCGACTGGTTCACGCCGCCGAATGGCGCCACCGCGGTGCTGATGAGGCCGGTGTTGATGCCCACCATGCCCACGTGCAGCGCCGACGAGACACGCCAGACGCGTCCGATGTCGCGCGAATAGAAGTAGGCGGCGAGGCCGAATTCGGTGTCGTTGGCCATGCGGACCGCATCGGCCTCGGTGTCGAAGCGGAACAGCGGCGCGACCGGCCCGAACACCTCTTCTTTGGCCATGCGCATGGCCGGCGTCACATCCGCGAGCACGGTGGGCTCGTAGAAGGTGCCGCCCAGCGCATGCCGCTGGCCGCCCGCGACCACACGGGCACCTTGCTGCAGCGCATCGGCCACCAGCTCTTCGACCTTGCCCAGGGCGGCTTCGTCGATCAGCGGGCCTTGCGCCACGCCGGGCTGCGTGCCGTTGCCGACTTCCAGCGCCTTCACAGCGATCGCCAGCTTCTGGGTGAATGCGTCATAGATGCCGGACTGCACATACAACCGGTTCGCACACACGCAGGTTTGCCCGCTGTTGCGGTACTTGGCGATCATGGCGCCGGCCACCGCGGCGTCCACGTCGGCGTCGTCGAACACGATGAAGGGGGCGTTGCCGCCGAGTTCGAGCGACATCTTCTTGAGCGTGGGCGCGCATTGCGCCGCAAGCACCCGGCCGATCTCGGTGGAGCCGGTGAAGGTGAGCTTGCGCACCACCGGGCTCGCGGTGAGCACCCCGCCGATGCTGCGCGCATCGCCGGTGATCACGCTGAAGACGCCTGCCGGGATGCCGGCCCGCTGCGCAAGCTCGGCCATGGCCAGCGCGGACAGCGGTGTCTGGGAAGCGGGCTTGACGAGGATGGTGCAGCCGGCGGCCAGCGCCGGCGCCACCTTGCGGGTGATCATGGCCGCGGGGAAATTCCACGGCGTGATGGCGGCGCACACCCCCACCGGCTCGCGGGTGACGATGATGCGCTTGTCGGCCCACGGCGATGGAATCGTCTCGCCGTAGATCCGCTTGGCTTCTTCGGCGAACCACTCGATGTAAGACGCCGCATAGGCGATCTCGCCGCGAGCTTCGGCCAATGGCTTGCCTTGTTCGGCCGTCATCAGCAGCGCCAGGTCTTCCTGGTGCTCGACCATCAGGTCGAACCAGCGGCGCAGCAGGCGCGAGCGGTCTTCGGCGGTGCGCTCGCGCCAGGCGGCGAACGCGGTCTCGGCTGCGGCGATGGCGCGCTGCGTTTCCGCCGCGCCGGCATTCGGCACCGCAGCGATCTGCGCGCCGGTGGCCGGGTTGTTGACATCGAGCGTGCGGCCGTCGTCGGCCGTCAGCCAGCGGCCGTCGGCGAAATAGCGGTTGCGCAGCAGCGCGGAATCTTTCAGGGCGAGAGAAGCGGTCATGGGGGTGATGTGAGCCTTCAGTACGCGGAATCGCTCCGGCGGGTTGGGGCCGGGGCGGCGGTTCCCTTCACGTTGCGTGCGAGTTCGGTGGCGGCACGAACCAGCAGGGTCGTGTCCGTCCCGACGGCGACGAATGTCGCGCCGGCTTCGATGTACTGGCGTGCCAGATCCAGATCGGGGCTCAGGACCCCGGCGAACTTGCCGGCCGCGCGCACTGTGCGGATGCCGTCGAGTATCACTTGTTTGACCGTCGGATGCCCGGGCTGGCCCCGCAGCCCCATCGAGGCCGAGAGGTCGGAGGGGCCGAAGAAGACCCCGTCGACCCCGTTGACCGCGGAGATCGCGGCCAGGTTGTCGATGGAGTGGCGTGTCTCGGCCTGTACCAGCAGGCACATCTGCTCGTTGGCCTGGTTGAGGTAGTCCTCCACCTGGTTCCAGCGCGATGCGCGCGCCAGCGCGGCGCCCACGCCGCGAATGCCTTCGGGCGGGTAGCGCATCGCGCGCACCATGCGCGCCGCCTGCTCGGCGGTGTCGATCATCGGCACCAGCAGGGTTTGCGCGCCGATGTCGAGGTATTGCTTGACCAGCGCCACGTCGCCTTGCACCGGGCGCACCACCGGGCTCACCGGGTAGGGCGCCACCGCGCGCAACTGATCGAGGATGTTGCGCGGGTCGTTCGGGGCATGCTCGCCGTCGAACAGCAGCCAGTCGAAGCCGGTGGTGGCGACCGCCTCGGCGGCGTTGGCGTCGGCCAGGCCGACCCACAGGCCGATCTGGGGGCGGCCCGAGCGCAGGCCCTCGCGGAAAGTGTTCAGGGGAATTTGCATGGCGGGCTCAGACGAAGCGGAACGAGATCGTACCCAGGGGGCCGTAGTCTGCATGGAGGGTATCGCCCGCCACGGCGGTGGTCGGGCGGGTGAACGAGCCGGCGAGCACGACGTCGCCGGCGTTGAGCTGTTCGTCGTACGGGGCGATCTTGTTGGCGAGCCACGCCACCCCGTTCGCGGGGTGGTTCAGCACGCCCGCGGCGACGCCGGTTTCCTCGATCACGCCGTTCTTGAGCAGCAGCGCGCTGACCCAGCGCAGGTCCACCGCATCCGGGCGCACCGGGCGCCCGCCGAGCACGATGCCGGCATTGGCGGCGAGGTCGGAGATGGTGTCGGTCACCCGGCGCATCGTCTTGTCTTCGCGGTCGAACTGCTCGATGCGCGAGTCGATGATTTCGATGGCGGGCGTGACGTAGTCGGTGGCGTTGAGCACGTCGAACAGCGTGATGTTCGGCCCTTTGAGGGGGCGCGCCAGGATGAAGGCCAGCTCGACTTCGATGCGTGGCGCAATGAAGTGGTTGATGGGGATGTCGGTGCCGGGCGCAAAGAACATGTCGTCCATCAATGGCGCGTAGTCGGGCTCCGTGATCTGGCTGGCCTGCTGCATGGCTCGGGAGGTGAGCCCGATCTTGCGGCCCTTGATCACGCGGCCATCGGCCTGCTCCAGCTTTACCCACTCGCGCTGGATGGCATAGCCGTCCTCGATGGTCATGCCGGGATGGCGCTTCGAGAAGTGGCGCACCTGCTGGCGTGAGCGGCGGGCTTCGTACAGCTCGCGCGCGAGCGATTTCACAACGTCAGGTGTCAGCATCAGGGGCATGTGTCGTCAAGTGGAGAGGGGTGCGGCGGCGGCGTCAGGCCCGACGGTACGGCCTTCGGGTTTCCCGTAGCAAGTTGATGGTGTACTTCTCGCCCGCAACTTGGGTAGCATAGGCACCGCTTTTACCCCAATCAAGATTGATTTAACAATCAACCAATTGACTCTATTGGATCATGGCCACGGCACACTCCCCCGCTAGCAATGCGTCAGACGCCCCGTCCGAATACCTGTCGGCCAAGGAGGCCGCCCGGCTGCTTGGCGTGAAGGTGGCCTCGCTCTATTCCTACGTGAGCCGGGGCCTGATCCGCTCGACGCTGCAAACCGGCACGCGCACGCGGCTGTATTGGCGCGAGGACGTTGAAAGCGCTTCCAAGCGCATGGGCGGGCGCGCCGGTATTCCCGACACCGTGGAGACGGCGGTTCGGTGGGGGCACCCCATGCTGGTGTCATCCATCACCGAGATCAGCGCGGAAGGCCCGATCTACCGGGGCCGGCGCGCGCTGGACCTGATCGACAGCGGGCGCACCTATGAATCAGTGGCCGAGCTGCTGTGGGGCGGCATGGACCTTCCCGGCCTCACGCACTGGGACAAGGATCCCGCCGCGGCGGGCCTTCTCAAGCGCATCGAATCCGCCGTGGGCACTTCGGCCATTTCCAACAGCGCGCGCCTGATCGCGCTGGTCAACACCGTGGTGGGGCTGTCCAAGTCCGAGAAGCCGGACTTCGAACGCGGCACCACGGTGACGGAGGCGCGCCTGTTCATCGAGCTGTATGCCGCGTCCATGGGGCTGCTGGGCCCCACGCGAAGCGTGACGCGGCTGGTGGAAGGGCGGCCGCTGTCGGAGACGCTGGCTCGGTCGCTGCTGGGCGAAGATGCCCCCGCGCTCGACGCGGCGGCCGCCAACATCAATGCGGCGCTGATCCTGTGCGCCGACCATGAGCTGTCGCCGGCCACCCTGGCTGCGCGTGTGGCTGCTTCGGCGGGCGCCGATCTCGTGGCGAGCCTGAATGCGGGCATTGCCACGCACTCGGGCACGCGCCTGGGCGGCGGCTGCGACCGCGCCGAAGACCTGCTCTCGGGCGCGAAGACGCTGGATGATCTGAAGCGTTCCATCACCGCCTTGGAAAAGGCCGGGCGCACGGTGCCGGGGTTCAATCTCGTGGCCTATCCCAAGGGCGATCCTCGCGCACGCTTCCTGTTGCAAATGGCGGCCAGCAGCGGAGCGATGCGCCCATCGTTCAAGCGGTTTGCCAACCTGCTGAGCGAAGCGGAGAAATCGTTCGACCTGCATCCGAGCATCGAGGTCGGCTTGGTGGGGCTGTGCATGTCGATGGGGTTGCCGCGGCGCTCGGCCACGGCGTTGTGGGCGATCGGCCGCTGCGCGGGGTGGGTGGCGCACGTGGTCGAGCAGCGGCAGGCGGGGTTCATGCTGCGCCCGCGGGCGAAGTACGTCAGTCCCGTCTGACCGCGAACGGGCCTCCGGGGGGGGGCTGCGCTGGGCAACCCGCCCCTCGCGGACGGCGCATCTTCGCTTTCGCTTTGAGCCGCTTGCGGCGTTGCCAATGCGCGCGATCCCTCCGGGGTTCGCTGCGCTTTGCGCCCGGCCGCCCAATCCAAACCGAGTCGCATCGCCTCGCGCAGGCTGATTCAGCATCGTCCTAGGGTTTGCCATGAGTGGCGCCCCTCTGTGGGGCGGCGCGGTCGTTTCCGGCCCGCTGTGGCGGGTGTGAACGGCATGGCGGCCGCCTGCCGCAAAGAGGTGATGGATTCGTTAATCAATCTTGATCGATGCACCTGCGACTCTTAAGCTCCTTTCACGCCCAAGAGGTGCTGCGGGTTCCCGGCGGTGCCTGCTTCGAGCGGGATGCACCGGGTGCAGCGGGCCTGTGTGTCCACACAAGAAACCGAGCCGCCCTGGCGCGCTGTTGTACGGAGATAGGAGACTTCGATGTTGCTGAAAAATGATTGGTACGTGGCTGCCTGGAGTGATGAAGTCGGCGACCAGCCGCTGGCGCGCACGATTGCCGACGAATCGGTCGTGATGTTTCGCGATGCACAGGGCAAGGCCCGCGTGCTGGAAGACCGCTGCGTGCACCGCGGCGTGTCGCTGTCGCTGGGCCGGATCACACCCGACGGCATGCAGTGCGGCTATCACGGGATGGTCTTCAACGGCCAGGGCGAGTGCGTGCACATCCCCGGCCAGGAGCGCATTCCCGCCAAGGCGCGCGTGCGCCACTTTGCCGTGGAAGAGCGGGATTCCATCGTCTGGATGTGGGCCGGTGATGCCGCCGAGGCCGACACCTCGATGATCGTCCCCTACCCCTGGCACAACGACCCGATGTGGCCCACCAAGAAGGGCTTGCTGCATCTGAACTGCAGCTACGAGATGTTGATCGACAACATCATGGACCTGACGCACCTGCCGTTCGTGCATGCCAAGACCATTGGCGGCGGCAATGCGGCCGAGCATGCGCGTGCGCTGATGAAAACCGAAGCCACTCCGCGCGGCGTGAAGTTCGTTCGCTGGCTGCTCGACAGCATGCCGCCCCCGACCTACTCGAAGGCGGTGCACTTCCCCGGCAACATCGACCGCTGGCAGGAAGAGGAGTTGTTCACCCCCGGGCTCATCATCCAGTTCACCGGCGGCGTGGACGTGGCGCAGAAGGCGTACGAAGGCGGTAGCCGCGAGGGCGGCTTCGGCATGCGCGTGATGCACGGCATCGTCCCGGAGACCGAGCGCAGCTGCCACTACTTCTTCTCGGTGTCCAACGGCTTCGGGCAAGACAATCCCAAGTTCACCGAATTGCTCTACAACCAGGTCGAGGCCACGCTGAAGGAAGACATCGCTTTCTGCGAGAACCAGCAGGCCCTGCTCGAAGCCCGTCCCAACGCGCCGTTCGTCGACTTGAAGTCCGACGAAGCCCGCGTGATCTACCGCCGTCACCTGACCCAGCGGCAAGAGCGAGAGCGCGCGGACGAAGCGGCCAAGAAGAACATGCGCGTCGCGGCCTGACCGCATCGATCCCGCCCGCGCATGCGCCCTGTCCTGCTTCCCTGGGCCTGGCCCGAGGGGGGCGGGCGGCGCGCTGTGCCTACCCACACCACGCATTGACAACACAACGGAGACATCCATGAAATCGTTCGCACGCAAGGCCGTCGCGCTGGCCGCCCTCAGCTGGGGCTTGAGCGCCTCGGCCGCCGAACTCAAGGTCGGCTTCATCACGGCACTCACCGGGCCGGCTTCGGCGCAAGGCATCTCCTACGGCCACGGCATGAAGGCCGCGCAGACCTACCTCAGCAAGGTGGGCGACCACACCATCAAGCTGATCGTCCTGGACGACGCATCCGATCCTTCGGCGGCCGCGCGCAATGCCCGCAAGCTGATCGACGAAGAGAAGGTCGACGTCCTCATCGGCAGCGCCAGCATCCCCGGCACCGCCGCCGTGTCGGCCGTCGCCCGCGAGACCAAGACCCCGCACATCGTGATGAACCCGGTGACCTTCGGCCCCGATCAGTACGGCTGGACGTTCTCGGTGGTGCAGTCGGTCAACCTCATGGCTTCGGCGGTCATCAACCACATGAAGAAGACCGGTGTGAAGACGGTGGCTTACATCGGCTTCTCCGATGCCTGGGGCGACCTGATGTACTCCGAGCTGCAAAAAGGCGTGGCCGGCACCGACATCAAGATCGTCACCAACGAACGCTATGCGCGCACCGACTCGTCGGTCACGGGGCAGATCCTGAAAGTGATGGCCGCGCGTCCCGATGCCGTGCTGGCCGGCACCGCGGGCGCCGTGGGTGCCTTGCCGTACCTGGCGCTGAAAGAGCGCGGCTACAAGGGCGCGCTGTATGGCATGCATGCGCTCGTGAACGCCGATTTCGTGCGCGTGGCCGGCAACTCGATCGAAGGCATGTATGCACCCACCGGCCCTGCGGTGGTGGCCGAACAGCTGCCTGCCAGCCACCCGACGCGCCCGGCCTCGGTGGTCTACCGCGAGGCGTACCAGCGTGCCAACAACGCGGCAGCCAACGATGCCTACTCGGCCTATTCGTTCGACGCCTGGATGCTGTTGACCGACGCCGCCAAGCGCGTGGGCAGCAAGGCCCAGCCCGGCACCCCGGAGTACAAGGTGGCGCTGCGCGACGCGCTCGCCTCCACCAAGAACCTCGTGGGCACGCACGGCGTCTACAACTTCGAGGCGAACCAGGTGTACGGCATGGACGACCGTGCACACGTGATCGTCAAGCACGAGAAGGGCAACTGGACGCTGCTGCCCTGACCGGGGCGCGCCGCGCGTTGACGCCAAGGACGGCCTGCGGGCCGTCCTTTTCGTTTGACATGGCGAATCTGTGGCTGAATGCCCCTTCTCAATCCACGATGGATTGATTAATCAATCTTGATTGCACACGGGGCGCGGCATAGACTCGTTGCGCACAGGCACGGGTATGCGGCTCGCGCAAGACACCGCAGTCCATGCCCCTTCCGCCGCGCGTTTCGTCGCGGCGACAACACGAAGACCCGTCAACGCTTGGCGTGTGCACGGACTCCGGCGGCTCCGCCGCGGCGCTACCCGACATTCGATACCCGATCAGCATGCGAACCAAAGACATCCCCTCCGGCATCCTGCCTACACACAACGCGCTGTTCTATGGTGGCGGCTGGCACAAGCCCAAGTCCGGCCGCCATGCGGACACGATCAACCCGGCCTACAACGAAGTGCTGGGCAACGCGCCGATGGCCGATGCCGCCGACGTGGATGCGGCGGTGCGGGCCGCGCAGGCCGCGTTCCCGGCATGGCGCAAGGTCAAGCCCGCGCAGCGCGGCGACTACCTGCGCCGCGCCGCGGCGGTGCTGCGCGAGAACGCCGAGATGCTCGCGCAGCTCGATGCACTGAACAACGGCAACCCGGTGTCCATCCTGGCCAAGGATGCAGGCTTTGCCGCCGATGGCCTGGAGTACTTCGCCGGCCTCGCCACGGAGATCAAGGGTGAAACCATTCCGATGGGCGACGGCAACCTCAACTACACCGTGCGCGAGCCGCTTGGCGTGGTGGCGCGCGTGGTGGCGTACAACCACCCGCTGATGTTCGCGGCGCTTCGCATCGCCGCGCCGCTGGCCGCTGGCAACACGGTGGTGGTGAAGTCGCCGGACCAGGCGCCGCTGTCCATCATCCGCCTGGCCGAACTCATCGGCGACATCTTCCCCGCGGGCGTGGTGAACTTCCTCTGCGGCGGCCGCGAGTGCGGCGAAGCGCTGACCGCGCATCCGCTGGTGCGCAAGATCACGCTGATCGGCGGTGTACCCACCGGCAAGGCCGTGATGAAGAGCGCGGCCGACGACCTCAAGCCGGTGCTGCTGGAGCTGGGCGGCAAGAACGCGCTGATCGCCTACCCGGATGCCGACATCGACAAGCTCGTCAACGGCATCGTCGGCGGCATGAACTTCACCTGGTCGGGCCAGAGCTGCGGCTCCACCAGCCGAGTGTTCCTGCACGAGTCGATCCATGACCGCGTGCTGGCGGCCGTGGCCGAGTTGCTGCCGCAGCGCCACAAGCCCGGCATTCCCACCGACCCGAGCACGACCATGGGCTCGCTCGTGAGCCAGGCGCAGCTGGACAAGGTGAAGGGCTTCGTCGCATCGGCGCTGGAAGAGGGCGCACGCCTGGTCACCGGCGGCAAGCAGCCCAGCGACCCGCGCCTGGCGAACGGCTTTTTCTTCGAGCCGACCGTGTTTGCCGACATGAAGCCGACGATGCGCCTCGCGCGCGAAGAAGTGTTCGGGCCGATCATGTCCGTGTTCAAGTGGACGGATGAAGACGCGCTGTTCGAGCAAGTCAACGCGGTCGACTACGGCCTCACGGGCTCGATCTGGACGCAGAACCTCAACATCGCCCACCGCGCCGCTTCCCGCATCGAGACCGGCTACGTCTGGATCAACAACACCAGCGAGCACTTCTTGGGCGCGCCGTTCGGCGGTGTGAAGCACTCGGGCATCGGCCGTGAGGAATGCTTCGAGGAGCTGTTCGAGTTCACGTACACCAAGAACGTGAACGTCAAGCTGGCTTGATATGGCGCAACGCCCGCCACCGGCGGGCGCTGCATGAAAGGAGAACTGCCTGTGGTGAGGGTTGCTGGCTTGTATCGCGTGGGGTTGGGCGTGCCCGACCTCGACGGCGTGGCGGCGTTCTACGAGAAGACCTGGGCCATGCGCCCGGTGCGTGGCAATGCCGCGGAGCGCGTACTGCGTTCGCGGGGCACCCCGCATGGTGACCTGGCGCTGATTCGCCAGGAGGCGGCCTCGCTGCATCATCTGGCGCTGGGCGTGCGCAGCGAGGCCGATCTGCGCGCGTTGCTGGCGGCCGTCGAAGGCGCCGGGCATCCGATCGCACAACCTGCGCAGCGCGGCGAGCGCCCCGACGAAGCGGTGAAGGCCGTGATCCACGACCTCGATGGCAACCGCATCGAGCTTGTCGTGCCGGCCGACGACCCGGCGGCTGCCGACGATGCTGCCGGCTCGGCGCGCCATCTCGGCCACATCGTCCTGTGGACACCGGCCGAGCGCATCGCGCAGCAGGAGGCGTTCTATGCGCTGCTGGGCTTCCAGGTGTCGGACCGCACGCACATCGGCATGTCGTTCTTGCGCTGCAACACCGACCACCACAGCATTGCGCTGGCCAAGAACAACAGCGGGCGCACGGGGCTGCAGCACGTGGCGTTCGACATCGGCTCGGTCGACGACGTGATGCGCGAGTTCGCCCGCCTGCGCGACGAAGGCGTGAAATGCATCTGGGGCGTGGGCCGCCACGGCCCGGGCAACAACGTGTTCTCGTACTACCGCGACCCGGCCGGCAACGTCATCGAGTACTACGGCGACATGGAAGTCGTCGAGGAGGCCGAGACGGTCGAGCCGCGCATCTGGGGGCCGCAGCACAAGGGCGACATCTGGGGCGTCGCGGGCGCCCCCCCGCAAGCATTCCGCGACTGATCCGCGCATTCCGCCGGTCGCGTTCGTTGTATTTGTTGTATTCGTTGAAAGAGAACACTCCCATGCTCAAGGCACAAGACATTCGCGGCATGTATGCCATCCTCCCGACGCCGGCCAAGCCGGGTGCCGACCGGCTCGACGCCACCGACACGGTGGACCTCGAAGCCACCGAGCAGGCCGTCAACGCCGTGCTGCGCGACGGCTCCACCGGCCTGATCGTGCTCGGCACCACCGGCGAGTGCGGCACGCTGTCCGACCCCGACTACCGCACCTTTGCCGCCAGCGTGCTGGAGATCGTGAAGCGCCGCGTGCCCGTCATCGTGGGCACCAGCGGCATGGGGGGCCACGAAGTCGTGCGCCGCATGCGCTTCGCGCGCGACCTCGGTGCCGATGCCGCGTTGGTGGGCTTGCCCACCTGGCAGCCCTGCACCCTGACGATGGCCGTGGATTTCTACGCGCAGATGTCGAAGGTGTTTCCCGACTTCGCCGTGATGGCCTATGCCAACGCGCGCGCCTTCCGCTACGACTTTCCGCTCGACTTCTGGAAGGCGGTCGCCAAGGAAGCCCCGACCGTCACCTCGGCCAAATACTCCCGCGTGGCCGGACTGCGCGAGCTGCTCGACGCCACCGAGCGCCGCATCAATTTCGTGCCGAACGAGATGTTCGTGGACCAGTTCCACGCCATCTCGCCCGAGACCACCACGGCGTCGTGGGCCACCGCGGCGGCCATGAACCCCAAGCCCGCCATCGCATTGATGGAAGCATTGCAGTCGGGCAACGCCGAAGCCACGCGCGACCTCGTGGCCGCCATCGCCTGGGCCAACCAGCCGGTGGAACACATCTTCAACAAGCCCGAGCTGTTCGCGCACTACAACATCCAGCTCGAAAAGACACGGATCAACGCCGCGGGCTACATCCAGTGCGGCCCCACCCGCCCGCCGTATGCCGACTTCCCCGAGCCCTACGCGTCGCAGGCGCGCGAATGTGGCCAGCGCTGGACGCGCGTGTGCGAGGCCTATGCGGGCGGTTTGAAGTTCAGCTCGCGTCCCTGGCAGGACTGAGTGCGTCACGCCGGCGGGGCAGCCGGCGCGCACGAGACCGCGGGCCCATCGACAACAACAACTCAGGAGACAAGCATGAGCGAGCATCATGACGTATCGCGCCGTCGGCTTCTTCAATGGGCCGTCGCGGGCGCGACGCTCGGCGGGGCGTCGAGCGCCTTCGCGCAGCAGGACTACCCGAACCGGATGATTCGGGTGGTGATCCCCTATCCGGCGGGCGGCAACACCGACGTCATCACGCGCGAGCTGACGCGCGAACTGTCCGCGCGGCTCGGTCAGACCATCGTGGTGGAAAACCGCGTGGGGGCGAACAGCATCATCGGCTCCGATGCCGTGGCGAAAGCCGCGCCCGACGGCTACACCCTGTTGACTGCCATCGGCGCATTCACCATCAACCCCGCGCTCAACAAGAACCTGCCTTACTCGGTGGATGATTTCGCGCCGATCAGCCTGGTGGGGCGCGTGAACCTGATCCTGGCCGTGGGCCAGGCCACGCCGGCCAACTCGGTGGCCGAGTTGGTGAAACTGGGCTCCGGCGGCAAGGAGGTCACCTTCGACAGCAGTGGCATCGGCTCCGCCCTGCACCTCGTCGGCGAGCGCATTGCCCAGGTGACCGGCATGAAGGCCTTGCACGTGCCGTACAAAGGCATCAGCCATTCGCTGCCCGACATCGTGGCCGGGCGCATCACCTTCACGCTGAATACCGCCACATCGCTCGGCCCGTTCATCCGGGACGGCAAGCTCAAGGCTTTGGCGGTGCTCAGCCGCGAGCGCTCAGCAGAGTTTCCCGACGTGCCGACGATCGCCCAGGCCGGCTATCCGCAGCTGGAGTCGTACGCGTGGCAAGGCCTGCTGGCCCCGGCGAAGACGCCTGCTCCCATCGTGCAGATGCTGTCCAGGCATGTGGCGGCCGTGTTGCAGATGCCGGCGATGCGCGCCCGCCTTGCCGCCATGGGCACCGACGCCATCGGCAGCACCCCCGAAGAATTCGCGGCCTTCATTCGCGATGACCTGGCCAAGGCCGCTGCGATCGTGAAGCAGGCCAACATCACCGTGGACTGACGCGCGGTTCCCGGATGAGCCCTCCTACACAGCACACGGTGCGACCGGAGCCGCCGGACACGCCAGACATCGAGGTCGATCTTCTGGTCATCGGCGCCGGCGCGGCGGGCATGACCGCCGCGCTGGTGGCGGCGATCGAAGGCTTTCGCGTCGCGGTGTGCGAGAAGACCGCACACGTGGGCGGAACCTCGGCGCGCTCCTCCGGTGGGGTGTGGATACCGGGGAGCCACCAGGCGGCCGATGCCGGCCTGGCCGACTCGGTGGACGCCGCGCGCCGCTACCTCGCACCGCAGATGAACGGCCACGAAGGCGAGGCCGCGCGTGATCTGTACCTGTCCAGCGGCCCCGCGGTGCTCGACTATCTGCAGCGCAACAGCCACCTCGTGTTCGTGCCCACGCCCAAGCACCCCGACTACCAGCCGCACGACGGTGCAGCGGTCGGCGGACGACCGCTGGGCCATGCGCCATTCGATGGACGGCTCCTCGGCCCGGCGTTTGGCCGCATCGCGCCGCCCTTGCGCGAGCTGACGGCACTGGGCGGCATGATGATCGGCCGCGATGACATTCCCCATTTGCTGAAGCCGTTCCGTTCATGGCGGTCCTTCGCTCATGTGACGCGCATGGTGGGCCGCTATCTCGTCGACCGCATCGGCCATCCGCGCGGCACGCGCCTGCTGATGGGCAACGCATTGGTGGCGCGGCTGTACTTCAGCCTGCGCGAGCGCGAGGTGCCGGTGTGGTTCGACGCCGGCGTCGACAGCTTGCTGCGCGAAGACGAGCGTGTGGTGGGCGCGGCAGTGCGCGTGAACGGCACGCTGCGGCGCGTGCGCTCTCGCTTCGGCGTGGTGCTGGCCACCGGCGGGTTCAGCCACGGTGTGCGTTGGCGCGATGAAATCATGACGCCGAGCGAGAAGCAGGTGCGCAGCCTCGTCGCCGAAGGCAGCACGGGCGATGGCCTGACGCTGGCCGAGGGCAGCGGCGCGGCCATCGACCGGCAAGGCATCCGGCGCGCGGTGCTCGGCTGTCCGGTCTCGGTCTACACCCATGCCGACGGCACGCAGGCGCTGTATCCGCATCTGTTCCTCGACCGTCCCAAGCCGGGCGTGATCGCGGTCAACCGCACCGGCCAGCGCTTCGTGAACGAAGCCGCCTCGTACCATGACTTTGTGGACGCGATGCTGCGCGAGGACACCGGCGGCCCGCATGCGCCTGCGTACCTCATCTGCACGCTGCGCTTCGTTCGCCGCTATGGGCTCGGCGCCGTGCTGCCGGGCGGCGGCAACCTGCGCAAGTTCGTGCGTTCCGGCTACGTGACGCTCGCGCCCACGCTGCCTGAACTGGCCACCCGGCTGGGCATCGGCAGCGAGGCGCTGGAAGCCACCGTGGCACGCCACAACGCCTTTGCCCGAACCGGCATCGATGAAGATTTCGGCAAGGGAAGCTCGTTTTTCAACCGCTTCCACGGCGACGCCTCGCACCGCCCGAACCCTTGCCTCGCCCCGATCGACGAGCCGCCCTACGTGGCGGTGCAGATCTGGCCGGGCGACATGTCCACCTTCGTTGGCATCCGCACCTCACCCGAAGGGCAGGCGCTGGATGCCGTGGGGAATCCGATCCCCGGCTTGTACGCGTGCGGCAACGACCGCACTTCGGCCTGGCGCGGCCATGCGCCGGGGCCGGGCGTCACGCTCGGGCCTGCCATCGTCTTTGCCTACCACGCTGCCATGCACGCGGTGGGCCGTTCTGAAAGCACTGCACCATGACCGCCACTCTTCACCTGTACGCGACCCCGACCCCCAACTCGCACCGCGTGGCCATCGCGCTCGCGGAACTGGGCCTGCCGTATGAACTGCACATGGTGGCGCGCGACAAGAACGAGCATCGCGAGCCGGCGTTCCTGGCGATCAATCCGGCGGCGATGATGCCCGCGCTCGTGGACGGCGACACCACGGTCACGCAGTCCGGTGCGATCCTCATTTACCTGGCCGAGAAGCACGGGCGGCTGCTGCCGGCCGCCGGCCCGGCGCGCTACACCGCACTGCAATGGCTGATGCATGTGGTGACCGACGTGCAGGGCCACGGCACTGCGCTGCATCTCGTGCGCACCGGCACCGCCGAGGCGCATGCGCCTTCGCAGCAGGTGCTGGAAGATCGGCTGGCGGTGCTGATCGGCCATTGCAACGAAGCGCTCGCGGCCTCCGAATGGCTGGCCGGCGAGTTCTCCATCGCCGATATTGCGCTCTACCCCGTGATCGCGTTCCGCCGCCCGATGATCGAGAAGCTCGGCTATACCCACCTGGCGCGCTGGGCCGACGCGCTGAAAGACAGGCCGTCGGTGCGGCAAGGGACTTCCATCGGTCAGTGACCGCGCCGCACGCCGCCGCAGGAGACAACCCCATGGCATCCGATGAGTTCGAACGCGCCCACGCCATGCGCCGCCAGGTGCTCGGCGACGCGTTCGCCGACAAGCTGGTCGCCAACACCGACAGCTTCAACAGGCCGTTCCAGGAGTTCACGCTGAAGAACGTGTTCGGCGGCACCTGGCTCGATGGTGCGCTGTCGATGCGCGAACTGGCGATGGTCAACATCGCGCTGATGGCCGGCATGGGCCGTCCCGACGAAGCGGAGATCTACATGCGCGTGGCGCTGGTTCGCGCCGGCGTCACGCCCGAGCAGCTTCGCGTGCTGCTGATGCACCTGACGGTGCATTGCGGCACGCCCGTCGGGCGCGGCCTGTTCCAGATCGCCCGGCGTGTGCTGGCCGAAGAAGGCATCGACACCTCGGCGCTGGATGCACCTCCTGCCGCGGACGCCGGCCCCCCGTCCCCTTGATGAACCACAGGAATCCATTCCATGACCTCTTCTCATTCCACATTCGGGCCGCTGGTCGTGTTCGGCGGTGCCAGCGGCATCGGCCTGGCCACGGCCACGCTGGGCGGCGAGCAGCACGACGCGGTGGTGATCGCCGACGTCTCGCCCCAGGGGCATGAACTGCCGATCGTCACCTCGGGACGCGCCAGGTATGAACGGTGCGACGCCGCCGACCCGGCGGGCGTGCTGGCGGTGCTGCAGGGCGTGATCGCCCGCCATGGCCGCCTGGGCGCGGTTGTCACCACCGTCGGTGGCGCGCACCTGCAAGATCCGTTGAAGGTGGACCTGGACGCCTGGCGCAAGGAGATCTCGTTCAACCTCGATTCCGCCTATGTGGTGGCCACCACCGCGGCGCAGCTGATGGTGGCGAACGGCGGCGGCGCCATCGTCACCAGCAGCTCCACCTACGCGCACTTGGCGCGGCCGGACCGCATCGGCTATACCGCCGCGAAAGCCGGCGTGATCGCGCTGACCAAATCGTTGGCCGCAGCGGTGGCTCATCAGCATGTCCGCGTGAACTGCGTGGCCCCCGGCAGCACCGACACCCCGCGCCTGCGCGCCATGAGCGAGAACGACGCCGCCTTCCAGGCCAAGGTGCAGGCGCTGCCGCAACAGCGCATGTGCACGCCGCAAGACCTGGCGCGCACCATCCTCTTCCTGGCATCGCCCGCCGCACAATCGACCACCGGCCAGGTGCTGTGGGTGAACAATGGCGCGTTCATGCCCTGAGCATGTCGCCTTCTTCTCTTTGACCCGACCCGATCATGAATACCTACGCTTTGATCTACACCATGGTGGACGCTGAAAAGAACGCGGCCCACCGTCCGGCCCACATCGAGTTCCTGCGCGGCCTGGTGCGCGAAGGCAAGATCGAGACCGGCTGGAAGTTCCCGGATTACAAGAGCGGCCAGATCCAGGGCGTGCTGATCTGCAAGGCCGAGACGGCCGAAGACGTGGTGGGCTGGTTCAGCCAGGACCCGGTGATCGTGGGCGGCGCCCGCACGTTCCAGGTGCTGGCCGCACAAGGCATGTCGGTCGGGGCGTGACCCCGCAACCCGCCGGCCCTGCCATGCTGCAGAGTTGGCGGAATGCGCGGTGGGGCTTCATTGATGCCCCAGGCGCATTGCCGGCAATCGACATGGCGCTGGCCGGCTGCTCACGGCGTGAGGCAGAGGCGGGAACCTCGGAACCTGGACGCACCGCGATATCCACAGCATGACCCTCCAACAGCTTCGTTATTTCATCGCAACGGTGGAAAGCGGGTTCAGCATGTCCCGTGCATCCCGCAGTGTCTTCACCTCGCAACCCGGCATCAGCAAGCAGGTGCAGTTGCTCGAAGAGGAACTGGGTGCCACGCTGCTTGTTCGCGAGCGGTCTCGCATCAAGGGCCTGACCGAGGCGGGCGAGCGCGTATTCGAGGCGGCGAAGCGCGTGATGCGGGAGACCGACGGGCTCAAGCAGATGGGCCAGGACTTTCTCCAGCAAGAGAGCGGGCAGCTGGGCATCGCGTCGCTGCACACGTACTCCATTGCCCTGCTGCCCAGCGCGATGCGGCAGCTGAGGGAGCGCTACCCCGGCGTGAGGATCGAAGTGCAGGACCGCACGCCCGGTGAAATCGTCGACAGGGTGCGTTCGGGGCAGGCGGACCTGGGGCTCTCGATCGAAGCCCCCGAAAGGCGAAGCGCATTGATCGGGCTGCCGATCTGCACGATCCCGCGCGTCCTTCTCGTGCCGCAAGGGCACCCGCTGCTGGCGCACGGCGCGCCGACGCTGGAAGAGATCGTCCGGTATCCCTTCGTGACGCAGCGGGGGCTGGCGTCGGCGGGATGGGCCGTGAACAACGTGTTCAAGGAGCGGGGACTGACGTTCAACACCTCCGTCGTGGCGCCGGATGCCAGTCTCATCAAGGCCTGCGTGGCCAATGGCCTGGGGGTCGCCATCGTTTCGGCGATGCTTTATGACCCTGCGCGGGACAAGTCATTGGCCGCCGTGGATCTCTCGCACATTTTCACGCCCAGCGAGCTGACGATCCTGCTGGATCCGTACCGTTACCTGCGGGGGTATGTACTGCACTTCATCCAGCTGCTGGTGCCGCAGTGGCCGCCCCATCGCGTCGTGCAAAAGGTCCGCGAGTTCGTTCAGGAAGCGCAAACCAAGGGCTGATGCGGATCGCCTCAAGCTTTGCGCTCGCCGATGGGCCCGGGTTGCGAGACCAGCTCATCCAACGCTTCTGGCGGAATCCACGCAGCCAGAACCTCTCTCAGCCGAGAGATATCGGGTTCGCGCGGGGCGCTTGGCACATCGGGCGGCGTGCGGCTGAAGCGGGGCGCGGGCGCGGGCTGGACCACGCCGTCGATGGACACGTAGGTGCCCCGGCCTTGAAGGTGAGGATGGCGGGGCGCTTCGGACAGGCTGAGCACCGGGGCGACGCAGGCATCGGTGTGGTCGAAGATCCGGCACCAGTGCTCGCGCGGGTGTTCGGCGAAACGATCCCCGATCTGGCGGCGAAGGGCTGAACGCGCCGGTTCCGAGGCGACATCGCCGGCGAGCGCCGGATCCAGCCCGAGGCCTTGCAGAAGCTGTTCGAAGAACTTGCGTTCGATGGGCCCCACGGCAATCCAGCTGCCGTCCCGGCAGCGATAGCTGTCATAGAACGGCGCGTGGCCATCGGCGAAGTTGCTCCCTCGCTCTTCACGCCACAGGCCCGCGCTGACCAGGCCGTGGAAGGACGTCATCATCGACGCGACACCGTCCACCACCGCGGCATCGACCACTTGGCCTTCGCCTGACTTCCGCGCTTCGAGCAAAGCGGCCAGGATGCCCATCGCGAGATACAGGGCGCCGCCGGCGTAGTCCCCGACGAGGTTCAGCGGTATGGCGGGCGCTTCGCCGGCGTGGCGGCCGATGGCATGCAGCGCGCCGGTGATGGCGATGTAGTTGATGTCGTGCCCCGCGGCGGCTGCCCAGGGCCCCGTCTGGCCCCAGCCGGTCATGCGCCCGTACACCAGTCGAGGGTTGAGCGGCCGGCAGGCGTCGGGCCCGAGCCCGAGCCGCTCCATCACGCCGGGGCGAAATCCCTCGATCAGCGCGTCGGCACCCTCGATCAGGCGCAGTGCGATGCGCCGGTCCTGCGCTTGCTTGAGGTCGAGTCGGATGGCCTTCCGACCCCGCAGCAGCAGGTCGAACCGCCGTGGACGCGGAACGCCCAGGCCGCTCTCGCCCGGCCGTTCGATGCGCAGTACGTCGGCGCCCAGGTCTGCGAGCAGCATGGCGCACATGGGGCCCGGCCCGAGCCCTGCGAACTCGACGATCCGCAGGCCTGCCAGCGGTCCGCGCCGGCTCATGGAGCCGCCTCCTGCGCACGGCGATCGGGGGAGCGCACGATGTTCCTCGCGTGCAGATCCTCGATCTCGGTGGCGGGATAGCCCAGTTCCGCCAGGATCTCGCGGGTGTGTTCTCCGAGCAGGGGAACCCCTCTCGACGGCGCAGCAGACGGTGTGTGCGAAAGGGTCACGTGGGCTCCCAGGGTCCTGATCGTTCCGTAGTGCGCGTGAGGCAATCGGACGACGGCGCCGTCGCCCTGCGCTTCCAGCGCGTCCAGTGCCGGCAGACCCTCTTCCTGGCATTGCGTGGCCCACACCTGGGCGGCCTCGAAAATCTGCAGGGCCTGCATGCAGGTCAAGGGGGCCAGTGCCGCGGCAATGGCAGAGGCTTCTGCGTCATCCCATCGATCGCGCGGCCTGGCGCCGGGCGGCAACTGCAAGGCGGCCCACAGTTGACGGGCCATGCCGGGCGAGCGCGCGGCGACGGCGACCCAGCCATCCCGGCAGCGATAGAGGCGTTCCGCGGGATGCGTGCCAAGCTGCTCGTCGCCGTTCGCTGGGGCGCCTTCGAAACGCCCGTCGGGACGTTGAACCAGCTCGCTGAGCAGGAAGACGGTGGTCGACAGCAGATTCACGCCGGTCTTGATCGCCGCGCCGTTTTGCCGCCTCAACCCTTCCAGCAGGGCGATGGCGCCGAGCGCGCCCGCCGAGTAGTCCACGATGGGTGATCGATACCACAGCGGCTGCGCTCCCCGCCCGCCCAGGCGCACTTCATGGCCGCCATAGGCCTGCATCACATAGTCGAAGCCGGGGAGGTGGGCCTTGGGGCCGCTCTCGCCGTAGGCGGTGGTCGCCAGCACCACGACGGTGGGGTTGAGCGCGCGCAGCGTGTCGAAATCGACGCCGAGCCGCTGTGCGGGCCCGGGCCGCAAGTTGTGGCTGACGGCGTGCGCGCGGGCGCAAAGGCGCTGGATGATCTGCGCGCCCTCGGGCAGCTTGCCATCGACGCTGATGCAGCGCTTGCCGCGGTTGATGGCGCAGAAAGTCCGGAATACGCCGCGACTGGGGTCCCCCGTCAACGGCTCGACCTTGATCACGTCGGCCCCGAAATCCGCCATCAGCCGTGCCGAGTAAGGCCCGGCGACGAAGCTTCCGAACTCGACGAGGCGCAGGCCGCCCAGTGCACCTTCGCCGCCGCGGGAGGAATCAAGCGCCGTCCGGCGCGCAAGGCTTGCACTCACGTGGGCCTGATCGAACTGGATGGGCAGACCCACGCTGCGCCGCCCGTCCGGCAAGCTTTCGATGATCCGGTTCTCGATGACCTGCGGGTCGTTCCAGCACGCGCCGGGCGCCAGCACCGGCTCCACCGGCAGGCCGGCTTCACCGAACTTGCGCAGCAGCTCTTCGCCAGTGAATCGGCGCGCATGGTGGCGGAACAGGTCGACGTTGCCGAAGAACTCGGTGTGCCGATCGCCCCCCGGCAGGCCCCGATCGGCAGGGTCCACGTCGCCGGGAATGTCGAGCAATTGGTGGACCCGGGCGACCGCCCCGGGCACGCCCATGGCGAAGTGGACGTACCGGTCGTCGCTGCCGCGCATGATGAGGGCGCGCACGTCTTTCGGCGTCATGCGCTCGAACGCGGAATCGGGCCGCTGCGCTGCCAGCCAGTACTGCGAGTACCACATGGTGGCTGCCCGGTCGAGCGAGGCGGCGACGGTCTGGCCCCGTCCGCTGCGCTCGCGCGCGTGCAGCGCGACGCCCAGCCCGACCATGGCTTGCAAGGCCGCACCGAAGCTGGCCGCCGGGAATGTGCTGTACAGAGGCCGGTCGGAGAACTGCGCCCAGGCCATGCCGCTGCGGGCCTGCGCGAGCAACTCGACGCAGGGCTCTGAGGGGGCCTTGCCGCCTGACAGGTCGACCACGATCACCTGCGGCCATCGCTGCAGCAGCGGCGAATCCCGCGTGAGATCGAAACCGGGGAAGTCCTCGCCACCGACGATGCAGACATCGGCGTGGGCCAGCAAGCGGTCCAGATCCGCATGCGAGGCGCGATGGGCAAGCGCGTGCCAGCTGCGGTAGGCGGGGTACACCGCGTAGAACGGGTCGCCGCCTTCCGGCTCGATCCGGTGAACCGTGGCGCCCATGCGGGCGAGCAGCGACGACACCAATGCCGCGGCCAGGCCCGCCCCGAGGTCGACGACCCGCAGCCCCTCCTTGCTGCCTGCCCCGGCGTCCGGTGAATCCATCTGCGTCTCGGGCATGCTCAGATCCCGACGGGCAGTTGATTGAACGGCAGGTCCTTGTCGACGCGCGGGTCGGGCGGCAGGCCCAGCACGCGTTCCGCGATGATCGAGCGGCTGATGTCGTCGGTCCCTCCCGCCTGGCGAAAGCCGGCGGCCGCCAGGTACCGGTCCTGGAGCAAGGAAAGATCCTTGTTGTCCGGATCGATCTGCATGCCGGCCGCGCCCGCGATGTCGAGGCCGAGGAGCGCCATCTCCTGAAGACTGCGTGTCCAGACGAACTTCGTGATGGTGCCTTCCGGCCCAGGCACCTTGCCCTGCGCCAGGGCCTTCGTCATGCGTTTCACGACGTGCTCGATGCCCGTCAGCGTCAGGTGGTAGTCGACCACGCGCTCGTACACGGCGCTGCTCTGGATCGCGGGGCGGCCATCCGGGCCCGGCGTGCGGCGCCCGAGGCGGACGATTTCCTCGAGCACCTTGCCGCCGAAGGCGATGCCGCCGGAACTGATCGCGTTGGGCCGCTCGGCCATCAGCGTGGTGAGGACGACCTCCCAGCCGCCGTTCACGCCGCCGATGCGGTAGCGGTCGGGAATGAACACGTCGGTGAAGAAGACTTCGTTGAAGTCCGAGCGGCCGGTCAGTTGCTTCAGCGGCCGTATTTCGATGCCGGCAGACTTCATGTCCACGAGGAAGAAGGTCAGGCCCTTGTGCTTCGGCAAAGAGGGGTCGGTCCGCACGACGAGCATGCCCCAGTCGGCCACGTGCGCGCCGGTGATCCATGTCTTCTGGCCGTTGATCCGCCAGCCATCGCCTTCGCGCACGGCCCGTGTGCGCAGCGCGGCGATGTCGTTGCCCGCGGCGGGTTCGGAGAACATCTGGCACCAGATGAATTCGCCGCGCAGCGTGGGGCGGATGAACTCGCGCCGGATCTCGTCGGAGCCGTGCGCCTGGATGACGGACATCGAGTTGCCCCGGCCATACGGCACGGGAATGCGCGTGATGGGGTAGCGCGACTCCTCTTCCTCGAATGCCAGACGCTCGCCCCACCCCGTGCCGCGTCCGCCATGCTCTTTGGGCGACGTGAAGCCGACATAGCCCGCATCGGCTTTCGCGATCAGCCAGCGGCGGATGCAGGCGACGATCTGAGGATCGTCCGCATCGTCGGGAGGCGAATGGCGCGGGGCGTGCTCCGCCAGCCATGCCCGCGCTTCGAGGCGAAATGCCTCCAATGTGTTTCCTGGATCGTTTGCCATGGCCATCCTCAGTGAGCGACCTTGCGGTCGATGCACCCCATCAGTTCGCGGGACCATTCACCCGGTGTGCCAAGCAGGGTGGACAAGTGGCGGGCTCTTCGGTAGTACAGGTGGGCGGGGTGCTCCCAGGTCGCGCCGATGCCGCCGAGCGTCTGGATCAGGTCTCGCGCCGCCCCGTCGAAAGCCGCACTGGCGCTGATGCGTGCCGCGCCGGCCGCTTCGGCCAGGTCGTCGGGCGTGTGCTCCAGCGACCAGGCCGAATTCAGCACATGGGCGCGCGCGAGCGCATTGCGCACGTAGCAGTCGGCCAAGCGGTGCTTGACGGCCTGGTACGAGCCGATCGTGCGACCGAATGCATAGCGCTGCAGTGCGTAGTCGCGAGCGCTTTCCAGGCAGGCGTCTGCGCCTCCGATCTGCTCGAACGCCAGCAGGATCGCTGCGCGCTGGAGCACGGCGCGCACGCCGGGCCAGCCCGCACTGCGTGCCAGGGGCTCGGCGGGTGCGCCTGTGAACTCAAGCGTTGCGGTGGGCCTTGTCGGATCGAACGATTCCGCCGCGGCGCGGGCGACCCCGGGGCCGTCCAGCCGCGCGAGGTACATCCCCATTGGACCGCCGTCTTCGCGGGCCACGATGACCGCGAGATCGGCGATCGCGCCGTCTGGAACGGCAAGCTTTCGCCCGTTCAGCACGCCGTTGGACCAGGTGGTCGCCACGCTTTCGGGCCGCAACGGACCGAGACCCTCCGCGAGTGCGAACGTGCCGATGAGGCTGCCGTTGGCGAGCCGGCTCGCGAACGCCGCATGCTGGGCGTCGCTGCCGGCGAGGAGCACGGCTTCCAGGGCCAGGTACACCGACGACGACACGGGCGCCATGATCAGAGAGCGTCCGAACTCTTCGGCCAAGCCGCACAGGGTTCCATAGCCGAGGCCCGATCCCCCCAACGGCTCGGGCACTGCGGCCGACAACCAGCCTTGCCGGCCCAGCGCTGCCCAAAGCGGCGCGTTGTACGGTTCGCGCCGGTTCAAGTGCGAACGCAATGTCTCCATCGAACCCAGGCCGCTCAGCAGGCGCCGGATCTCCTGTTTTGCCAGGATCTGGTCTTCATTGAAATCAAAGGTCATGGTGATTCATTGCAGTGAAATGTCTTCGGCATCGTCTTGTGCGCCGGAGACGGCGCACAAGACGACCCGGGGTTCGAGGCGGCCTGGAGTCGGCTTGGATGAAGAGCCGCTGAATCCCTTCAGCGGCGATCCCGACCGCGCACGGGGCGAGCGGCTCTGGGATCAGCGGGTGCTCTTCGCTTTGCTGACGGCGTCTTCGGCCGTTTTCAACACCTGGGCGGCCTTGCGCGCGTCTTGCGCGGCATACCGCTCGTCAAGGTGACGCCGGTACAGCAGGCGCGCCTTGTCGGACCGCAGGTCGACGAAGTGGTCGTCCGGGTGCCTTCCCAGCAATGCCTGCTGGCTTTCGCAGAAGGCGATGTCTTCCTTCAGCGTCACCTCGACCTGGTTGAAGAGAAGGTCCGTGATGTGGGAGTTGTCTTGGCTGAAGCCGTTCGAGACCGAGAAGAAATAGTGGCAGCTCTTCTCCGTTTCCGGAACGATGCCGTGCATGACGCGCATGCTGAAACCCCCCTCGCGGCTCCCGCCTTCATAGGCCTTTTGCGCAACGTCGACGCCGCCCGAGAACTGGATGATGGTGCAAGGCGTATGCAAGTCTTCTTCCTGCCAGCGGTCGATCAGGCCGGGGAAATTGATGGCCTTCTGGTAGGTGGGCGCCGGGACGCTGTCGAGCAGCCAGCGCGTGAACCTGACCCCATGCGGCGTGGCCTCGGTTTCCATTCGTGCGGTCGCATGGTCGGTGGCAGATGCGCCGCCTCCGATGGTCTTCGCATGGACGAACGGCAGGTGCGTCAGGTCCATGATGTTGTCGATCAGCATCTCGTAGTTGCTGTTCAGGTGGAGAAGGCCTTTCTTCGTCGGCCATTGGGGGTCGACGTGGTACGGGTAGTCCACCACCATCGAGAGGTCGGCTTCCTCCGGATCGCCGAGCCAGAGCCAGACGATGGAATGGCGTTCTTCGATGGCGAAGTGGCGCACGCGCGCCTTGGCGGGAATGTGGTCTTGCCCCGGAATGTGCTTGCAGGCCCCTTGGCCGTCGAAAACCATTCCGTGGTAGCCGCACTGGATGCCTTCGGGAACCACTTTCCCCAGCGAGAGCGCCACGCCCCTGTGGCAGCAGCGGTCATGCAGCGCGCAGACCTCGCCGCCGGCGCCCCTGAACAGGACGATGTTCTCGCCGCAGATCGTTCGGGACAGCGGCGCCTGTGTGACCTCTTCACTCCAGGCGGCCATGTACCAGTCGTTCTCAAGAAATGCCATGGGTTGTCTCCTTTGGTTGATAGAACGCAGTCGTCGTTGCCATCGCCGGTTGGCAATCGAGCCGCGGCGCTTCACCGCTGCATGGGCAGAGGCCCCGCGCCGTCGACGGTTTCCGGCTGCCTGCCCCGGCCGTCCAGGTTTCGTGGCGCGGCAGCACGCACGCCCTTCGGCAGCCCCGTGAGCCGCAGGCGCCGGGGTACCGGTCACTCCATCTTGATGTTGGCCTTGCGGATGAGTTCGCCCCATTGCTTGTAGTCCGAGGCGAGGAACTTGCGCAGCTCGCTGGGCGACATGGACACGGGCTCGAGACTCGACGCATGCAGTGCGGCTTTCACATCGTCCTGAAGCAGGATCCGCGAGACTGCGGCATTCAGCTTCTCGATCACCTCGGGCGGCGTGCCGGCTGGCGCAAAGAAACCCATCCAGGCGTCAGCGCCATATCCTTTGACCCCGCTCTCGTCGATCGTCGGCACGTCGGGGGCGATGGATGTGCGCCGTGCTCCGGTCAACGCCAGGATGCGCAGGCGGCCCGCACGCGCCATCGGCATCAGGGTGGCGAGGTCCGCGATTCCAACGGAGGCTTCTCCGCTCACGATGGCCGCCACGGTGGGAGCGGCACCTCGGTACGGAATGGCGATGAGGTTGGCGCCGGTCATCGCCTTGAGAAGCTCGCCGGAGAGGTGCATGTGCGTCCCGTAGGCGGCGACGCCGTAGCTGATGCCCGCGGGGTTGCGTTTGCTGGCGGCGACCAGCTCCGGCACGCTTTTGTAGGGGCTGTCCGCACTGACGGCAATGGCCGTCGGCACCAGCGCGACCAGGGCGACCGGCGTCAGATCCGTGGCCGGGTCGTAGGGAAGCTTCGCCGTGTGCGCCGTGACGGAGATCGGCCCGGAGGGTGTGACCACGAGGGTGTTGCCATCGGGCGTGGAGCGCACCACCTGCAGGATGCCGATTTGACCGCCCGCTCCGGGCTTGTTCTCGATAACCGCGGTCTTGCCCAGACTTTCCGCCAGCTTCATGCCGACGAGGCGTGCCACGATGTCGGTGCTGCCGCCCGGGGCGAACGGCACCACGATCTTGAGTGTCGATGCCGTCTGCGCCTGCGTGGGCAGAGCCAGCGCCGCCGCCGCGGCGACGAGGATGTGCATGAATGATCGGGCCATTGCATTCATCTCCGGTCAGGAAATCACGTGGCCAGGCGATGAGAGCGGCGTGCCTGCGTGGCGGCGGCGCTCACGCAGCGCACGCACCTTGCTGCTGGCGTTTCCCAGCAGGCCGATGTCTTCGGCGCAAATCCTCCGCGAGAGGGGCCTGTGCGCGATCTCTTGACGCCAAGTGGCCGTGTACCCGCCGTTTTCGAGGAATCTCATCGTTTGTCTCCTGAGTTGCGTGAACCTTGCACGTTGTTGTCTCCGGGTTGGCCATCGAACCGCGGTGCACGACAGCGTAGGGTCGGCGGGATCAGGCTGTCGATGATCTTTTGGTCACTCGGCTATGCCCGTGCCTTATGGCCGCGCCTGGGCGTGCTTCTGGATGGCGCCGCACTCGGCCTTGCGCATCTCAGGGCTCGGGAAGCAGGGTCACTCGTCAATGGTGGATTGAATAATCAATCTTGATTGGCGATCTGCGGTGTCCTAAGCTGCGCGCCTCGCACAGTCGTTCGCGGGCTGCGGCGTGCCACATGCTCTGTGCATAGCAGAGCAAGAACAAATCAACATCAGCGAGACAAGACATGACACCCATCGACGCTCCCGTCCAGCTGCTTTCGCGCCAGGGTCTGATCATTGGCGAGCGCCGCATCGCCGACCCCAGCGGCGGCCAGCACGCCCACGTGTACGCGGCCACCGGCCGCAAGACCATCGATGTGGCGCTGGCCGGCGGCGCCGAGATCGATGCCGCGGTGAAGGCCGCGCGCGCCGCGCTGCCTTCGTGGAAGCGCACGCCGGCCAACAAGCGGCGCGACCTGCTGATCAAGTTCGCCGACCTGCTGGACCAGAACGCCGATGCGCTCGTGCGCATCGGCAGCACCGAGAACGGTGCGCCGCTGTCGAAGGCGCGGCTGCATTTCGGCGCCGCGGTCGACCAGTTCCGCTACATGGCCGGCTGGGCCGACAAGCTGCACGGCGAGGTGCTGTCGTCGTGGCCCGTGCCCGGTTTCGACTACGTGCAGAGCGAACCTTATGGCGTGGTCGCCGTCATCATTCCGTGGAACGTGCCGATGCACATCCTCGGCGCGACGCTGGCGCCGGCGCTGGCGATGGGTAACACGGTGATCGTCAAGCCATCCGAGCTGGCGCCGTTCTCGTCCACGCGTTTCGGTGAACTGCTGCTCGAAGCCGGCTTCCCGCCCGGCGTGGTGAGCGTGGTGCCCGCCGGCATCGCGGGCAGCGAAGCGCTGGTGCGCCATCCGGGCGTGGACAAGATCCACTTCACCGGCAGCACCGCCACGGCGAAGAAGATCCTCGCCGGTGCGATGGAGAACCTCACGCCTGTGGGGCTGGAGCTGGGCGGCAAGTCGGCCCGGCTGGTGTTCGCCGATTGCGACATCGATGCGGCGGTGCGCGATGCGGTGTCGGCGGCGCTGTCGATCTCCGGGCAGGGCTGCTTGCTGGGCACGCGCGTGCTGGTCGAATCGTCGATCTACGACGACTTCGTCGCCCGCTGCGCGAAGGTGCTCGATGCCACCGTGATCGGCGATCCGCAGTCCGACGCCACGCACATGGGCCCGGTGGTGAGTGGCGCTGCCTGCGAACGCATCCTGGGCCTGATCGCGCAGGCGCGCGACGCGAAAGACGGGCGCATCGTCAGCGGCGGCCAACGCGTGGGCGGTGACCTGGCCAACGGCTTTTTCGTGCAGCCGACGCTGTTCGCCGATGTCGACAACCGCAGCACGCTCGCGCAGACCGAGGTGTTCGGGCCGGTGGTCGCGATGACACCGTTCAAGACACGCGAAGAAGCAGTGCGCCTGGCCAACGACACCCCCTTCGGCCTGGCCGCCTACGTCCACACCAGCAACCTCAAGCTTGCGCACGGCGTGGCCTCCGAACTGGAAGCCGGCAATGTATGGATCAACGGCTTCTTCTTCGCCGCGACGATTCCCTTCGGCGGGGTGAAGCAAAGCGGATACGGCCGCACCGGAGGGCGGCAGGGGCTCGAGGAGTTCTCGCGGACCAAGAACGTGTGGATGGCGATGTGACGCATCGCGCATCCGCCTGCGCTGCCCTTTGAACTCCTGAGAAAGAGCACTCTGTGGATTGGGATATTGCAACCATCCTGTCGATCGACGGGTTGGCCAACGGGTCGATGTACCTGCTTGCGGGCCTCGGCCTGGTGATGCTGTTCTGCGTCACCCGCGTCATCTTCCTGCCGTTCGGCGACATCGTGGCCTTTTCGGCGCTCACCATGGTGGCGCTGGAGAACGGGCGCGTGCCGCCCACCGTGTGGCTCGTCATCACGCTGGCCGTGTTCGCCGCGGCGGTGGAGGCAGGCCATCTGATCCAGCGGCGGCAGCCGGGGCGCGTGCCCGCGGCGGTGGCCGCCTGGCTGCTGGTGCCCGCGATTCCCTGCGTGCTTGGGTGGTGGGCCGCGGGGCCCGAGGTGCCTGCCGTGGCGAAGGTGCTGGCTGCGATCGCACTGGTGGTGCCCATCGGGCCGCTGGTGTCCCGCATTGCCTTGCAGCCGATCGCCAACGCGTCGGTGCTGGCGCTGTTCATGGTGTCGCTGGCGCTGCACTTCCTGCTCACGGGCCTGGGCCTTCTGTTCTTCGGGCCGGAGGGCGCACGCACCACGCCGCTGCTGGCGGGGGCGCTGGACATCGGCGGCTTCAACGTGAGCTGGCAGACGGTGGTGATGATTGCGTCGGCCTTCGTGCTGTGCATCGTGTTCTACCTGCTCTTCGAGCACACGGTCACCGGCAAGGCGCTGCGCGCGACGGCCGTCAACCGCGTCGGCGCGCGGCTGGTGGGCATCCGTCCGGCGCGCAGTTCGCTGGTGGTGTATGCGAGTGCGTCCCTGCTGGCCGGCGTCATCGGCCAACTGATTGCGCCCGTGGTCACGATGTCCTATGACTCGGGCTTTGTGATCGGGCTCAAGGCGTTCGTCGCGGCCACCATCGGCGGCCTCGTGAGCTACCCGCTGACGGCGATCGGCGCCATCGCGGTGGGACTGGTCGAGAGCTTCGCGTCATTTTGGACCGGCACCTTCAAGGACGTGATCGTCTTCAGCCTGTTGATTCCCGTGCTCATCTTGCGCACGGTGCTGTCCGGCCAGAAGGATTCGCACGGGGAGGAGGTCGACGAATGAAGCCGCAACGACTTTGGCCCGTGCTGGCCGTGCTGGGCCTGGTGGCGCTGCTCGTCGCTCCCGCGGTGCTGGGCCGCTTCACGGTGTCTTTGCTCAATGACGTGGGCATCGGCGCGCTCGTCGCCTTGGGCCTGGTGCTCCTGACCGGCTTCGGCGGCGCCACCTCCTTCGGCCAGGCCGCCTTCGTGGGCATTGCGGCCTACGCCAGCGCGTGGCTGTCGACCGTGCAAGGCCTGTCGCCCTGGCTGGGCCTGCCCCTCGGGCTGGCCGCGTGCGGTGCCACGGCGCTGGTGGTGGGGGCGCTCACGCTGCGCCTGGGGGGGCATTTCCTGCCGCTGAGCACCATTGCGTGGGGCCTGTCGATCCCCCTCGTGTTCGGCAACATCGAAGCCTTCGGACGCGCCTCCGGCATGAGCGGCATTCCTGCGCTGCAACTGGGTCCGTGGTCCCTGGCCGATCCCACGGCGATGTACTACCTCATCTGGCTGTGCGTCGGGTTGGCGTGCTGGCTCAGCTTCAACCTGCTTCATTCGCGCGCCGGGCGCACCATCCGCAGCCTGCGCGGCGGACCCACGCTGCTGGCGAGCGTGGGCGCCGACGCCCACCGCCTGCGTCTCACGCTGTTCGTGCTGGCGGCGCTCTACGCGGGCCTTGCCGGCTGGCTGTACGCGCACAAGAACCGCTTCATCAGCCCCTCGCCATTCGACCTGCACGGCAGCATCGAATACCTCACGATGGCGGTCGCGGGCGGCCTCGGCCACCTCGCCGGCGCGGTGCTGGGCTCTGCGCTGGTGATGCTGCTGAAGAACGCGTTGCAGGATGTGCTGCACCTCCTGCCGAGCAGCGCCGGGCAGCTCAATGCGATCGTGTTCAGCGCGCTGTTCATCCTCCTGATTCACCGGGCGCGAGGTGGTGCGATGAGCTTCCTCTCGGGGTGGCTGCCCGTGCGCAAGGGGCGCGTCACGCGCGAAGCCGCCGCCGAGGTACCGGCGCTGCCGCGCCGCACGCTGCCCGAGCGTGGTACGCCGCTGTTGCAGGTCGACGGCGTGGTCAAGCGCTTTGGCGGCCTGGTGGCGGTGGACAACGTGAGCTTCCATGTCGCCGCCGGCGAGATCGTCGGCCTGATCGGGCCGAATGGCGCCGGCAAGTCGACCTTGTTCAACATGGTCACCGGCACGCTGGCCAAGACGGCCGGCACGGTGCAGTTGCTGGGCCGTGACATCACCCCCCTCTCGCTGCGCGATGCGGCGCGCCTGGGCGTGGCGCGTACGTTCCAGCACGTGAAGCTGCGCCCGAACATGACGCTCATCGACAGCGTGGCCATGGGTGCGAACGTGCGCACGCGCACCGGCGTGCTCCAGGCCATGCTGGGCCTTGGGGCCGACGAAGAAGACCGCATCTACGCGGATGCCTGGCGCCAGCTCGAGCGCATCGGCCTGGCCGACCAGGCCCATCAACAGGCCGGCAGCCTCCCGCTGGGCACGCAGCGCATTCTCGAAATCGGGCGCGCGCTGGCCGCCGACCCGGTGCTGCTGGTGCTGGATGAACCCGCCGCGGGCTTGCGCCGCAAGGAGAAGGAAGCGCTGTCGGCGTTGCTGAACAAGCTGCGCGAAGAGGGCGTGACGATTCTGATCGTCGAGCACGACATGGACTTCGTGATGAAGCTGGTCGATCGCCTCGTGGTCATGAATTTCGGCACCAAGCTCACTGAAGGCCTGCCGGGCGAGGTGCGCAAGAACAAGGCCGTGCAAGAGGCCTACCTGGGCGTCGCGGCATGACGATGACGGCCCGGGTGGCATGAGCGATGGGCCCGCGGGTCGTTCCGCGGGCCGGGAGACCGCATGAAGCGTTATGACTACATCGTGGTGGGCGCAGGCTCAGCGGGCTGCGTGCTCGCTGCGCGCCTGACCGAAGACCCCGCCTGCAAGGTGCTGCTGCTCGAAGCCGGCGGTGCGCCCACGGGCCTCTTCCGAGACATGCCGGTGGCGATGCTCAAGCTCATCGGCCGCGCCGACCTGAGCTGGGGCTACACCGGAGAGCCCGAGCCCGGGCTCGAGGGCCGCCGCCTCGCGCTGCCACGCGGCAAGACGCTGGGCGGCTCGGCGCAGATCAACGGGCTCGTGTATGCCCGCGGCCACCGTCTCGACTTCGACGACTGGGCCCGCCTGGGCGGCGAGGGCTGGAGCTACCGCGAGGTGCTGCCGTACTTCCAGCGCATGGAATCGAGCTGGGCCGGCGACACCGATTACCGGGGTGGCAGCGGGCCGCTCGGGGTGGCCGCGCCGAAACACCCGGCGCTGATGTACGACATCTACCGCGACGCCGCGCAGCAGGCCGGCCATGCGGTCACCGACGACTACCACGGCCGGCACGCGGAAGGGTTCACGCCCTCCGAGCTGACCACCCGCAAGGGGCGCCGCGCGACGACTTATGTCGAGTACATCCAGCCGAACCTCGGGCGCGCCAACCTGGAGGTGCTTTCGCGGGCGCAGATCACGCGCGTGACGCTGGACAAGGGCCGCGCCGTGGGTGTCGAGTTCGTGCGGGAAGGGCAGTCGCACCGCGCCACGGCGGATGCCGAGGTGATCCTGTGCGGCGGCGCCTTCGGTTCGCCGCAATTGCTGATGCATTCGGGCATCGGCGAAGCCGACGCCTTGCGCCGCGTGGGCATTGCGCCGCAGGTCGACTTGCCGGGTGTCGGCAAGAACCTGATGGAGCATCCGATGGTGTGGATCCACTACGCCACGCAGTCCCCCACCATGCTCGCCGAGATGCGGCTGGATCGCGCCACGTGGTCGGTCGCGCGCTGGGCGGCCACCGGTGGCGGTCTCTTCGCCACCAACTGCCTCACCGGTCATCTCTTTGCCCGCTCCAACCCGGCGGAGGACCGTCCCGATGTGCAGCTCACGTGCGCGACCATCGACAAGGCCGCCTCGCTCTGGTTCCCGCTGCTGCGCAAGCGCCCGCCGTATGGCCTGGGCTTGATGATCCAGATGATCCGCCCCGACAGCCGGGGACACCTCGAACTGGCCAGTGCCGACCCGCTCGCCGCGCCGCGCATCACCTTGAATGTGTTGCAGGAGCCCTCGGATCTCGGCCGCATGGTCGAGGCGATCCGTCTGGGCCGCGAACTGTTCGCCACGCCGGCCTTGCAGGCGCTCGGAGTGAGCGAAGATTTTCCCGGTCCCGCGGGGCGCACGCGTGCCGACCTGGAGGCATTCATCCGCAAGAACTGCGGAATCGGCCAGCATCCGGTGGGCACCTGCAAGATGGGCGACGATGCCATGGCCGTGGTGGATGCGCAGCTGCGGGTGCGCGGCACCCAGGGGCTGCGCGTCGTCGATGCCTCGATCATGCCCACCATTCCCGGCGGAAACACCAACGCCGCCACCATCATGCTCGCGGAGAAAGCGGCCGACCTGATCCGCGGGCGTACACCCTTGCCCGCGGCCGCCGTGTGAGCGTGCGGATGGACGCCGTGGTCTTCGCGCTTCCCGGATTCGCGGCAGACCTGCCGTGGGTAGGCACGCATTCCGTGCTTTCTCTTTTCAGCGGTGATCCGATCCGGCCCGCTGTCGACTCATAACGAAGAAACCTGGACATCCATGAACTTTCGCATTCAACCTCTCGCATTGGCCATCGCCACCTTGCTGCCGGTCTGCGCTGCCGCGCAGACCGCGTCCAATGTGCAGATCTATGGCCGCATCGACCTGTCGGTGAATCACCAGCGCAGCGGCTCCACCGCCACCGCGCCGTCGCGTTCGCAGAGTTTCGTCTCCAGCGACTCCTCGCTGATCGGCTTCCGCGGTGTGGAAGACCTGGGCGGCGGCCTGCGCGCCTACTTCAAGATGGAGCATGGCTTCAATTCCGACACCGGCGCGGCCTTCAATGCGGGCCAGTTCTGGAACCGTGAAACCTTTGTCGGCCTGGGCAGCAATACCTATGGCTCTTTGCAACTGGGCAGCCAGTACACCCCGGCGCTCCTGTTGACGGCCAAGATCGACCCGTTCCGCCGCAGCAACCAAGGCGCCATCCTCAGCCTGTTCCAGCAAGGTCTGGGCGGCATCTATGGCTACCCGTCGCAGCACGCCAACGCGGTTCAATACATCAGCCCGAACC
>CAZBOF010000002.1:0-75931 GCA_964493285.1 uncultured Rhizobacter sp.
GCCCGAGGTACGACAGGATCACCTCGAACTTGATGAAGCCCACCACCAGCAGCGACATGCGCACCAGCACCACGTGGCTCACATTGGGCAGGATGTGGCGGAACATGCGCGAGAAGGTCGACGCGCCGATCGCTTCGGCCGCGCGCACGTACTCGCGCGTCGAGTGCTTGATGAACTCGGCGCGCACCTGGCGGTACACGCCCGTCCAGCCCACCAGCGCGAGGATGATGGCCACGCTGCCGATGCCGCGCCCGAAGATCACCGCGAACACCAGCAGCAGCAAGATGTCGGGCATGGCGGTGAACACGCCGTACACCCACTCCAGGAAGTCGCCGATGCGCCGCCCGAAATAGCCGCCGATGGCGCCCAGCACGGTGCCGATCAGCGCGGCCAGCGCCGCCGCCATCAGGCCGACGAAGACCGAGGTCTGCGTGCCCTTGGTGGCCTTGGCCAGCACGTCGCGCCCGAGCTGGTCGGCACCGAACAGCAGCGTTCTGGCTTTCACCGGCTCGGCCGTCTCCGCCTGTGCGGCGCGTTCGTTCCATTCGGCGTAGCGCGGAGCGAGCGGGTCCACGTCGGAGATGTCGAGCATCGGCACGTCCGCCGGGGCCGCCAGCTTCGCCACTTCCGACGGCGGCGGCACGCCCATGAACCCCGGCGGCGCGCTCGCGTGGCCCACCTCGGCCTGCCAGTTTTTCGCCACGACGCCGGCCGCGCTGAGCACGATCAGCCCGATGAAGAACAGCACCACCACCATCGACACCATGCCCACGCGGTCGCTGCGCAGGCGCCGCCAGGTGGCGTGCCAGACACCGGCCGCGCTCATTTGAGCACCACCCGCGGATCGACCAGCTTGTAGAGCACGTCGGCGGCGAGGTTGATGAGCATCGTGAGCACCGCGAGGTAGATGGCCATGGCCTGGATCACCGGGTAGTCGCTGCGATTCACCGCGAGGATGATTTCGCGCCCCAGCCCCGGGATGGAGAAGAACACCTCGATCAGGAACGAGCCGACGAACACGCCCGGCAGCGCGAGCGCGATGTTGGTCACGATCGGGATCAGCGCGTTGCGCAGCACGTGCCGGAACAGCACCGTCTTCTCGTCCATGCCCTTGGCGCGGGCGGTGCGCACGTAGTCCTGCCCCAATTCGTCGAGGAAGAAGCTGCGGTACAGCCGCGTCTGCGGCGCCACGCCCACCATCAGCGCCAACAGCAAGGGCAGCGGCACGTACACCGCCAGGTTGGTCCACACGCTGTCGCTCCAGCCCTGCACCGGAAACCAGCCGAGCTGGAACGCGAACACGTACTGGCCGACGATGATGTAGACCAGGAACGAGATCGACAGCGCCACCGTCGTGATGACCATCAGGGTGCGATCGGTCAGCGAGCCGCGGCGGTACGCCACCCACATTGCCAGCGGCAGCGCGAGCAGGGTGTCGAGCACCAGGATCGGGATCATCACCGTCAGCGTGGCCGGCAGCCGCGAGGCGAACAGCGCCGAGACTTCTTCGTTCGTGGCCCAGCTGCGGCCCCAGTCGAACGTGACCACGCCTTTGAAGTAGAGCCACAGCTGCACGTACCAGGGCTCGTTCAGGCCCATTTGCTGGCGGATCGCATCGATCTGCGCCGCGCTGGCATTCATGCCGCCCAGGATTTCAGCCGGGTCGCCCCCGACCCACTTGAACAGGAGGAACACCAGCAGCAAGACACCGAGCAGGGTCGGGATCATCTGCAGCAGGCGGCGGATCACGTAGGCGGCCATGTGGACGATCGGAGCGGGGAGTCGTGGGGCGCCCAGTCTAGGGCCTGTTCACGCCGTTCGAGCGACCAGACCGCGCGTGCAAAGCATCCTTGAAGTGCGAAGAGACGTTCAAGGATGCCGCGACGAGGTCACGCCACGTGGCGCACCCGGCAGGTCAGGAGCGCTCGCCGATGACGTCGGCTGACTTCTGTTGAGCGGCCTCATGCTTGACGATGTGGTCATGCAGTTTCTGCAGATGAACGTGCATCTCGTGGGCGGCCCGCTCGGCATCTCGGGCTCGCAGCGCTTCCAGGAAGCGCCGCCGGGAGGTCAACAAGCTTTGCGCCGGGTAGATTTCTATGCGCCGCAGTATGGCCTTGATCGTGTCGGTCAAGCAGCGCACGACGACGATCATGACCTTGTTCTTGGTCGCCCTCGCCAAGATGGCATAGAACTCGGTCGCGTGCTCCAGGCGTTCAGAGAAGCTGCTGTTGCCCGCCATCTCGTTCTGGCGGACGTTCTCCTCGATCAGCATCAGATCCTCTTCCGTCGCTCTGGCGCACGCGAGCCGCGCCACGGAGCCGAGGATGAAGACGCGGGCTTCGGTCAGGTCGGCCAGCGAGACGGCGCCGACGTCGAGCATGTCCTGCATCAGCTCGGTCATCTTCTCGTCGCTGCCGCCTTGGATGAAGGCGCCGCCCTTCGGGCCGCGCTGGACGGTGATCAGCCCGGCATTTTCCAAGCTGCGCAGCGCCTCTCGGACGGCGAGCCGGCTGACGCCCAATAGCTCGGCCAGCTGCCGCTCGGGCGGCAACTTGTCGCCCATCTTGAGCCGGCCCGCCGCGATGAGTTCTCTGATTTGCTCGCAGACAAGCTCAAACGCCCTGCGAGAGGGAATCTGGCCAAAAAGGGGTGGGCCTTCAATCACGTCCATCTTCGATCCTGTTACCACCGCCGATCGTAGTTCAGGTCGGATGCGGCGCATGCGATCTAACAACACTTGTTCAGACCGTTGTCAGGACCTGGGCGCCGCGCGAGCGAATGCCAGAGCGAGCTAGGGGAAACCCACAGTGACCGAGCTGATCGTGAGATTTACTATCAGACCATTCATTGGTCAGACCAATACCCGATGACTCTGACCTTCTGCATTCACTTGGCTGAGATCACCTGAGGAACAGAGGATGTTGCAACTGACGAAGAGCCAACTGCGCGAACTGGCGCGCCTGGACACCGCACTGGACGCTGAAACCTACAACCGCGCGAGCCCGTACAGCCATTGGGGGTTCCGTCCGGTCCACACCGAACTGAAAGAAGCGCCCGTCACGGTGACGGGCACCCTCCCGTCCGATCTGGAAGGGGTCTACATCCGCAACGGAACCAATCCGCAGTTCGACTCGCTGAGCGTGCGGTGGCAGATGTTCGACGGCCCGGGCATGCTGCACCAGGTGCACATCAGCGAGGGGAAAGCCAGCTACTCAAACTCCTACATTCGCGGCCGCAGGTACCTGGTCGAAAAGATGCTGGGCCGCGAGGTGTACCTCTCGGTGGGCGAACTCGTGACGGGCGGCAAAGCGACGGTAGAGAAGGTGGAGTGGCTGCAGCAGCAGTACCAAGAAGGCGCCCTGCCCGAGCTTCGATTCAGCGGCACCGGCAACGCCACCGCAATTCAGTACCACCACGGCAAGCTCTACGCCTTCAACGAGGCGGGCTACCCCTTCTTGCTGGATGTGCGCAAGGAGGGCGGCAAAGTCGTGATCGACGGCTCTGGCGAGCACTTCACCTGGGGAGGCAGGCTGACCGGCCCGTTCACGGCGCACCCCGCCATCGATCCGGACAACGGCGACATGTACAGCGTTGCCACGAATCGAAACGACGGCAGCATGACCATCGTCCAGATTTCGCAGGACAAACTCATCCGTTCGCTGAGGTATCAGCAACCGCACCATCCAATGGCTTGGGTGCATGAATGCTGCATTACCGATAACTACATCATCTTCCCCGATATCTCCTTGAGAATCGACAAGGACGGGCTGAAGAAGGACGTCGGCGGGGTGTTCTATTGGGACCCCAGCTACAAAATGCGCTTCGGGGTGCTGCCGCGCAACTTCGATGAGAACACGCCGATCCGCTGGGTTTCGACGGAAAAGCCGGGCGCCATTTACCACCTGGTGAATGCCTGGGAAGAAAAAGGGCCGAATGGCGAGACCCATATCGTGATCTTTGCGCCACGGTTTGATACCTATCCGCATACCGTGCCAATTCACACCCCCGAAGAGGCACCGGCATATCTTTCCAAGTGGATCATCGACCCTGATCAAGATACCGTTCTCGAGGATCGCATCCTGGTCAACTGGGGTTACGAACGAAGCTCATTCAATATTGCGTACCGTGGCAAAAAGAACCGGTACTGCTACCTGCTTGATGAGCAAAAAGCAGGATACATGGGCAAAGGTACCCTGAAGTACGACTACCTGGAAGAGAAAGAAATCAAGTACGTCGACTACGGGCCGCATTTCGGGGGAGAGCCGCTCTTCGTCCCGAAAAAGGGGGCCGCCACCGAGGACGACGGCTACCTGCTGGACCTGCTCATGGAGGAGCACAAGGCGGAGTTGCTGGTACTGGATGCGAAGACCATGACGGAAGTCTGCCGTCTGCACCTGCCGCAGCGCGTCCCCTTTGGTGTTCACTCTGTCTGGATCAATAAGGAACAAGTCGCTTCCCTGTAACCGCTGTACGTTGGAGACAAAAAATGCGAAACATATTGGCCAAGGCTTCTTTGGCAACGCTGGTTTTACTCGTTTCAGGAATTACCCAAGCCCAAGTCACAACAGCCCGGTATCCTTCCAAGCCCATAACCATCGTTGTGCCTTATCCGGCTGGCGGTGTTGCAGACGTCGCTGCCCGGCTGGTCGCCAGCAAGCTCCAGGAGTCATGGCGCCATGACGTCATCGTGGAGAACAAGGTCGGTGCCGGCGGGCTCGTCAGTGCGGTACATGTGGCCCGTGCACCGGCCGATGGCCATACCCTTCTTTTCGGAATCACGGGCCTGGTATTGCAACCCCAAATGATCGAGGCGCCGCCCTACGATCCATTCAAAGACTTCGCGCCAGTTTCGCTGGTCGCGCGGCTGCCCCTTATTTTTGCCGTGCAGAAATCCGCGCCGAGTAAGAGCGTTGAAGATTTCATCAAATGGAGCAAGAGCAATCCGGCGCTCGCCAATATCGGAAATTATGGAATTGGCACGCCGTCGCATCTTTTCAGCATCATGCTGAACGAGCAGGCGGGGATGAATCTGCCGCTGATTCCGTTTCAGGGAAGCTCGCCATTGGCGTCCAACCTGTTGGGCAACCAGATTAGCGCGGCCATTCTGGATAGCGTGACGGCCCGCCGGTTTGGCGACAAGCTGACCTTCCTCGCCGTGACGGGCGAGAAGCGGTTGAAGGAGATTCCGAACGTGCGAACCTTCAAGGAGCAGGGTTACAGGTCATTCGAACAGGATGGCTGGATGGGTTTGCTCGTTCCTGCCGCAACGCCTGAAGCGGTCGTTGAAAAACTGTCTCAAGAGTTCCAGCGGATCATCGCCACCCCGGAGGCCGCGGCCGAGTTCGAGAAAATTGGCGCCAATCCGGTCGGCAGCACCCCGGCTGCGCTCGCAAAGGCGATGCGAGACGATTTCAACGTCTTCGGAAAGGTGATCAAAGAGGCGAATATCCGTCTGAAGTAAGGATTTCGCCGGCCCGGGTCGCCGGCAGAACGCCGTGCGCGAGGAGGGCTGGACGCGCCGTGCCGGGCGCCGGATTCGACATCCGAGCCGCTGCCTGGCCCTGCGAAACGGATGCCTCACTTCGTTGCGTGCAGACCACCGGCGCCTTTGTCCGGACGCCGCTCAGTGGCGCACGGCGGGGCGGGCGGCGTGGTCTTGGACGAAACCCGGTGCGTCGGGTGGACGCGACGGCCCCGCCAGCACGCCGAACCGCTTGAGCAGCGTGCGCAAGGTGTTGCGCGTGACGCCCAGCGCGCGTGCGGTCTGCACCTGGTTGCCGCGTGCGCGGTGGTACGCGGTGCGAACCAGGGCTTCCTCCACCGTGCTGAATGGCATGGCGTTGCCGCTGTCGAAGAGCTTCTCGATCGCGGCCTGCAGCGAGACGAGGGGGTCGTCGCCCGCTGGGCTGTCGGGCGGCGGCGCCGGCAGATGCAACGGCGCGGCGCGTTGCCCGCCCTCCGGCTCCCGTGCCGCCACGCCCAGGAGTTTCAGATGCTCGGCGCGCAGCGCGTCCCGCTGGCAGACGATGAGCCCGAAATGGATCACGTTCTCCAGCTCGCGCACGTTGCCGGGCCAGGTGTAGGCCAGCAGCTGCGCCTGTGCGTCGGGTGCGATCGCCACCTGGCGTCGTCCCATGCCGGGGGCATACAGGTCGATGAAGTGCTGTGCCAGGGGCAGGATGTCGCCGGGACGCTCGCGCAGCGGCGGCAGCGTGATGGGCGCGACGTTGAGGCGGTAGTACAGGTCGGCCCGGAAGCGCTGTGCCTGCACGGCGGCGCCCAGCTCGACGTTGGTGGCGGCGATGAGCCGCACGTCCAGTGCGATGGGGCGGCGCGACCCGAGCCGCACGACCTGGCGCTCCTGCAGCACGCGCAGCAGCTTGACTTGCAGCGGCAAAGGCAGGTCACCGATCTCGTCGAGGAACAGCGTGCCGCCGTTGGCCGCCTCGAACCAGCCGCTGCGGGCATGCTGGGCGCCGGTGAAGGCGCCGGACTCGTGGCCGAACAGTTCGGCGTCGATGATGCTTTCGTTGAATGCCCCGCAGTTCACGGCCACGAACGGGCCCTTTCGGGCGCTGCCGGCATGGATGCGCCGGGCCACCAGCTCCTTGCCCGTTCCGGTTTCCCCGATGATCAGCACCGTGGCGTCGGTGCGCGCCACCCGCTCTGCCTGGGCCAGCAGCTGGACCGAGCGCGGGTCGTGAAACAGCGGGGTCTTGCCGCGCGTGGCGGGGGCCGCGTCGGCGTCGAGCGTTGTCGGGACGCGCGCGTCGCCGGGATCGAGATCGTGCATGGCTGGAGTCGTGACTCGGGCTGGGCTGCCGTCGCAGTGATCGGCCCACGATAGGCCTGGAGCCCCAGTACCGTCAAAGAACGATTCCGGCTTTGCAAGTTCGATTACTCAACAAGCCGCTGCGCATCCAAGGCGATGCCGAATGAGTCCCCGCGAGGGATTCAGCCAACGTCGCCCTCAAGCCGAACGCGCGGCAGAACCTGTTCGCCGACGACTCGCGCCTCTTCCAGATTGGGGTAGCCGGACAGCACGAACGACGTGAAGCCGAGCGCCGCATACTCTTCAATGCGTTTGGCCACCTGATCGTACGAACCGACCAGCGCGGTGCCGGCGCCGCCGCGCACCAGCCCCACGCCGGACCACACGTTCGGGTACACCTCGAGCGCGCGCGCGTCGGCGACCAGGCGCCCGCCGTGCAATGCGCGCATGCGCGCCTGGCCGACGGATTCCGCCGCCGCCAGCTGTTGCTGCGCCACCTCGACGAGCGCGGGCGGGATGCCGTCCAGCAGCCGCTGCGCTTCCTGCCAGGCCTGGGTTTCGGTCGCCCGGGCGATCACGTGGATGCGAAGGGCGAAGCCCAGTGTGCGGCCCGCTTCGGCGGCACGCTGGCGCATGCGGGCCAGCCGCGGCGCCACCATGGGCGGGGGCTCGCCCCACAGGGTGTGCAGGTCGGCATGCCGCGCCACGAGCGGCTCGGAGCCTTCGCAGGCGCCGCCAATGTGGATGGGAGGCGGCGTCACCGCATCCTCCGGGGCTGGCGGGGCGCCGATGAGGTAGTGCGGCCCCGCATGCTCCAGCGCCTGGCCCGCCCACAGGGCGCGGGCGATGGTGAAGAACTCGATGGCGCGTTCGTAGCGTTGCGGCCGGGGCACGAAGTCGCCCAGCGCGCGCAGCTCCGGGCTCTCGCCCACGCTGATCATGTTGAGGATCAGGCGCCCGCCGCTGAGCTTCTGCAGCGTGGCCGCCTTGCGCGCGAAATGGGCGGGCAGCTCGGTGCCGGGCCGGAAGGTCACCATCAGCTTGAGGCGCTGCGTGTCCGCGGCCAGGCTGGCGGCCAGCAGCCACGGATCGACCGCGTTGGTGTTGAGCGGCAGCATCGCGCCATCGAACCCCGCCTGCTCGGCGGTGCAGGCGACGAGGCGCAGGTAGTCGGGGTCGATGGTGCGGGCATGGATGCGGCCGCTGCGCACGCTGCGCGCGCCGCTGTGGACGAGCTGATGCCCATCGCCGCTGCTGGGAAGGAACCAGTGGAACTCGGGCCTCATCGCGTGGCGCTCCCCTCGATGGCGGGCCGCAGCAGCGGCAGCACTTCTTCGCTGATGCGCAGCGCATCCTCCAGGCCGCTGGGCGCGGAGAACAGAAAGCTGTCCACCCCCAGTGCCTGTGCCTCGTGGATTCGCTCGGCGATCTGCGCGTACGACCCGACCCAGCCGGTGCCGCTGCTGGCGCCCGGATCGCCGCGCAACCAACGCGCGCCGCTCCACAGGCCCGGCGAGATTTCGAGGGACCGTGCCGGCGGGCTGGCGGGAGATGCCTGCGCCAGCAGGCGCGCGGCTTCGGCCCATGCCCTCTCTTGTGTCGGGCGCGCGATCAGGTGCACGCGGCAGCCGATGCGCAGCGTGCGCCCGGCCGAGGCCGCGTCATCGCGCAGCCGAAGAATGCGCTCGCGCAGCGCCTGCGGCGGCTCGGCCCACGGGTAGTACACATCGGCATGCACGGCGGCGACGCGCTCCCAGGTGCGCGACGCGCCCCCGAGGTAGAGCGGGGGCGCCTGGCGCAGCGGCCTGTGCAAGCCGCCTTCGTCGATGCGGTAGTGGCGCCCGCGGTGCTGGAAGCCCTGCCCGGCGGGGCGTCCCTTCCACACTTGCTTGACGATGCCCAGGAACTCGGCGGCGCGTTCGTAGCGGTCGTCGTGATTGATCGGGTCGCCGTACGCCAGATGCTGCGTCGGGCCGCCGCCCGTGACCACGTTGAGCAGCAAGCGCTGGTTGCTGAGCTGCTGCAGGCTGGCCGCGCTTTCCGCGGCCACCGCGGGCAGCACGAAGCCCGGCCGCAGAGCGACCAGGAACTTGAGCCGGGTGGTCTGGCGCGCCAGCGCCGCGGCCACCAGCCACGCGTCCGGCCGGTAGGAGCCAGTGGGAATCATCAAGGCATGGAACCCGGCGTACTCCACCGCGCGCGCCAGATTGGCCCAATGGGCGGGGGCGCGGGTCGGGTCCTGCGGCTCGCGGCCCCGCGCATCGCCTTCCGTGGGCAGGTACCAGTTGAACTCGGCCGTCATGCCTCACCACGTGAAGTGCCATGCGGCGTGGCGCGGCGTGTCGGCGGGCGTCGCGATGCGCACGCTGGGGCGAGGCGATTCGCCGAACTCCCCCAGCACGTCGTCCTTGATCAGTGCGAACTCGGCCGTCCCCCGGTCTCGAGGGCGCGGCAGGTTCACGTCGACGATGCGGCGGATGCGACCCGGCCGCGGTTGCATCACCACCACGCGGTCGCCCAGGTAGACCGCCTCCTCGACATCGTGGGTGACGAGGATCGCGGTGATGCCCTCCGCCTGCCAGATGCGCTGCAGCTCCTGCTGCAGATAGCTCCGCGTCAAGGCGTCGAGCGCGCCGAACGGTTCGTCGAGCAAGAGCACCTGCGGGCGGTTGACCAGCGCACGCGCGATCGCCACGCGCTGGGCCATGCCGCCGGAAAGCTGGTGCGGATAAGCGGTCTCGAACCCTTTCAGGCCCACCAGTTCGATGTGCTCCTGCACCGACTTGCGCTTGCTCGCCTCGCTGCCCGGCGCGTTCAACAGGCTCACGCCGATGTTCTGCGTCACGGTGAGCCAGGGGAACAGGCGATGTTCCTGGAAGACGATGCCGCGGTCGAGGCTGGTGCCGACGATGCGTTGCCCGTCGAGCAGGATCTCGCCCCGGTAGTCGGCCTCCAGGCCGATGACCAGGCGCAGCAGCGTGGACTTGCCGCAGCCGCTGGTGCCGACGATGCTGACGAACTCGCCGGGCTGGATCGTCAGCGAGATGTCTTCCAGCACCGGCAGCGGCTCGCCTTTCACTTCGTACTGCTTGCTCAGGTCTTTGATTTCAAGTGTGGCGGCGTGGGCCATGAGAACGGGTCCTTCTAGAGTGGATCGGATGCATCGGCGAATCGCGTGTTGCGGGGGATGGATCAGGGGGCCGCGGGCCGGCTGCGCAGCGCCGCCACCCGCCACAGCTGGCGCGTGAGCTGCACGCCGTAGACGACGGCGAGCGCCTGGAACCCGGCGAGCAGCCCGAAGCGCTGGCCGATCACGCCGCCCAGCACCGCCCCGGTCAGGCTGCCGGCCGGGCCGGCGAACGAGGACAGCCCCCCGACGATGCCGCGCCCGAGTTCGGCCATCAGCAGACTGAACTGGGTGACGCTGGTGAGATGCTGGACACCCAGGCCCACGCCCAGCAGCGCGGCCGCCGCCCACAGCCAGGCCGCCGATCCGGGCGCGCACAGCAGCAGTTCGTGCCCCAGCAGCAGGCCAAAGGCCAGCAGGTACCGCCAGTCCTCGCGCCAACGCGAAAGCACGCTGCCGCCGATGAAGAGCGTGAACACGAACAAGGCGCCCTGCAAGGTGACGAGCGCCGCGGCCTCTTGCACGCTCATGCCGAACTCGCGGATGCCCACCAGCACGATGAACACCGTGAAATAGGCCATCACCATCTGGCCGCAGAACTCGATGCCCATCGTGCGGCGCAGTGCAGGGCGCGCGGCCACCAGCCGCCATTGGGATTTCAGCCGCGGCCACAGCCGGGGAGCCGAGTCGCCGCGGCCGCCCGGCGTGGCCGAGAGCACGCGGTTGCCGATGAGCAGCGACAGCAGCAGGCCAGCCGACACCAGCACGAAGGTCGACGAGAAGCCGAACAGGCTCAGCAGCAACGCGCCCAGCGACGGGCCGATGAAGAACATGCCCATCGTGTGCGCCGCGCGGTTCCAGCCCGCCTTGGCCGGCCCGAGTTGCGGCAGCAGGTGCAAGAACTCGGTTTGTGTGGGGACCATGCGAAACGGATTGCACAGGCCGAGCAACGCCACGCAGGCAATCAGCTGCCAGGCCGTGTCGACCCGCGTCAGCACGAGCAGGTACAGCAGCGCGCAGGCCAGTGCGCCGAAGCGAAAGAGGGGGCGGCTGCCGTGGCGGTCGATCCAGGCGCCCAGCGGCAGCGACATCAGCAGCATGCCGGCGAACTGGAGGCCGCCCACCAGCCCGATCTGCCACGCCGCCGCGGACAGGGATGCCGCGTACAGCGGCAGGCACACCTTGGCGATGCCGTTCGACGTGCCCACCAGCACGCCGAGTGCCATGAAGCTGCCGAGGACGTGCCTGTGCCCGCTGCCGGGCCCGGGCGACAACGGCATGCGGTTGTCGCCCGGGCCCGGGTTGGATGGTCGAGGTGCGTCGTCAGTGGCGCGAAGCACGGCGGATCGGAAGGCGGTCATGAAGTCGTTGCAATGGGGGAATCGACGAGAAGCGAGGCACTGGCCGGGAGACCGCAGGCGCAAGCTCCGTGCCACGCCCTGCGCATCGCGCGGCCACATGGGCTGCGCATCGAAGACGGGGTGTTGATGCGGGCGATCTGCCCCGGGCGCAGCAGTGTTGCTGCATCTGCAGCAATCGGTGTGGTGTTGTGCGTTCACCCGCGCCGCGACGCGATGTTGCAGGCGCAGCGCTTGCGCCGCGATGTTGCTGCAAGCGCAACAGATTCGCCGCCGGATTGCTGCGCATGAAGCAGCACCGACCGGGTCTCGGTGCTGGCACGTTGCGTGCGATAGGCAAGACAGGCAAGGCGGTGGTCGAGGCAAGGACCGTCGCCCTCATCAACAAGGAGAACCCCATGAATGATCGCGTCGAACCCGCACAACTTTCGCGCTCGGCTGCTGTGAAGGCCAAGTTGGACTACCCGGTCATCGACACGGATGTGCACACCATCGACTACACGCCCCTGCTCGAAGACTACGTGGCGAAGTACGGTGGCGTGAAGCTGGTCGATCAGTTCCGCAGCAAGGGCGGGCGGCGCGGGGGCAAGAGCTGGTACGAGCAGACGCCCGAGGAGCGCCAGTACTTCCGCAGCATCCGCTCGCCGTGGTGGGGCCGCGTGACCCGCAACACGCTCGACCTCGCCACCTATGCCATCCCCGAGCTGCTGTACCAGCGCCAGGAAGAGTACGGGAGCGACTACTCGGTGCTGTTTCCCAATGGCGTGCTGGCCGCGGGTGCGGTCAAGGATTCCGACGCCCGCCGGGCACTGGGCCGCGCCATCAACCACTACCACGCGGACACTTTCCGCAAGTACGCCGACCGCCTCACGCCGGTGGCCGGCATCTCGCTGCACACGCCGCAAGAGGGCGCCGAGGAGGTGGCCTTCGCCATCAACGAACTCGGGCTGAAGGTCATCAACATCAGCGGTGCGGTGCGCCGCCCCATCAAGGCCGTGGCCGACAAGTACCCGCCGCAACACCATCCCGAGGTGGCGAAGCACGCCTCGTGGCTCGATTTCTACGGCCTGGACAGCGAGTACGACTACGACCCGTTCTGGGCCAAGGTGGTGGAGCTGGGCGTGCCCATCACCACGCACTTCGGCAGCCAGGGCTGGACCGGCCGCGCCTCCATCAGCAACTACATGAACAACCACATCGGCCACTTCGCCGATGCGTCCGAAGCGTTTGCACGATCCCTCTTCTTCGGCGGCGTGACGCATCGCTTCCCCCAGCTGCGCGTGGCCATGCTGGAGGCGGGTGCCGCCTGGGGCGCGTCGGTCTACATCCACCTGGTCGACCGCTGGAGCAAGCGCAGCCCCGAAGCCCTGGAGAACTACAACTTCGAGCACCTCGACCGCGCCCGATTGACGGAGCTGTTCCAGCGCCACGGCCAGGACCTGACGCGCAACGTCGGCCTGCTCGATCCGGAAGCGCTGGCCGATTCGACCCAGCAGTCCGCCGGCTCCAACCACCGCGCCAAGCCCAAGCCCGACGAGTTCAACGAGTTCGGCAAGGCCGGCATCACGAGCGTGGAGGACATCAAGTCCCGCTGGGTGGACAACTTCTTCTTCGGCTCCGAATCCGACGACCGCACGCTGCACGCGGCCTTCAACACGCGCGCCAACCCGCTCGGCGTCAAGGTCAACGCGATCTATTCGTCCGACGTCGGCCACTGGGACGTGCCCGAGTTCACCGACCCGCTCGCCGACAGCTGGAGCCTGGTGGAAGACGGCGTGATTTCGGCCGAGGACTTCAAGTCCTTCGTGTTCGACAACCCCTACAAGTTCTACACCGAGGCGAACGCCGATTTCTTCAAGGGCACGGCCGTCGAGGCCAAGCTCAAGCGGCAGGCCGGCGCGGCCTGAGGCCCGGTCTTTCCATTCATCTCAATCATTCAAAGGAATCCCCATGAGTGCCGTATTGGAGAAGACCGTTGCGCCGCAGACCGCGATCAAGGAACTGATCATCTCGGCCGATTCGCATGTCAACGAGCCCCACGACCTGTGGGAGAAGAACCTCCCCGCACGTTTTCAGGCGCAGGCGCCCGCCTTCCCCCAGCTGCGCGGCAGCCTGGACGGCGGCTACCTCGGCAGCAAGCGCATCGCCGAGATGGCGCAAGACAGCGTCAGCGCTGAAGTGCTGTACCCCTCGCGAACCGCCGGCCTGTACGCGCTGACCGACCCCGCGCTGCAGGAGGCCGCGTTCCGTGTGTACAACGAGTGGATCCGCGACTACATCGGCGACAACACCGACCGCCTGGTCGGCATCCCGTCCATCTCGGTCTACAACATTGACAACGCGGTCAAGGAACTCGAGCGGGCCCATGCGCACGGCCTGCGCGGCGGGCCGCAGATCTGGGCGGCGCCGCCGGTCGATCTGCCGTTCTCGTCACCGCACTACGAGCCCCTGTGGGAAGCGGCCGAAGCGCTGGGCGTGCCGGTCAACCTGCACGTCAACACGGGCCCGACGCACAACCGCTACGGGCGGGAAGGGCAGGGCCCCACCGAGTCCTTCCGCAACCGGGTGCAGCTGCGCACGCTCGACGGCGCCGACGCCATCTTCGACCTGATCTTCTACGGCGTTCTTCACCGCCACCCCAAGCTCAAGTTCGTGCTGGCCGAGCACCAGATCGGCTGGGTGCGCTTCTACCTCGAACAGTGGGACTGGTTCGCCACCGGACAAGGCCAGAAGGCCGGACGGGCGCCGCACGAGCTGCCCTTCGAGGGCCTGCCGAGCGACTACTACTACCGCCAGATCTACAGCACGTTCTTCAGCGACGAAGCCGGCGGGCAGCAGCTCACCACGTGGGAGCGTGCGCACGACAACACGCTGTGGATCAGCGACTTCCCGCACGCGAACACCTCCTGGCCGCACTCGCTGCGCCAGATCGAGCGGGACATCGGCCACCTGCCCGAGAAGGCGCGCGCCAAGCTGCTGCGCGACAACGCCACGCAGCTGTACCCCGACCTCGCGGGCTTGTCGCCCTTGTCGCCATGAGCGGTTCCCGTTCAGCGCAGCACGACATCGAGCCGCTGTTCGTCACGCGTTGGTCGACGCGTGCCTTCACTGGCGAGCCGATCGCGCAGACCACGCTCGACCGCTTGTTCGAGGCGGCGCGGTGGGCGCCTTCGGGCGGCAACGCGCAGCCATGGCGGTTCATCTACGCGCGGCGCGACGGCGAGGGGTGGGCGCCGCTGCTGGGCACGCTGAACCCGGGCAACCAGCGCTGGGCGGCGAACGCCTCGGCCCTGGTGCTGCTGGTGTCGTCGCGGTGGCGCGAAAGCGATGACGGGCGCCGCTCTTCGCGCTCGCACGCGTTCGATGCCGGCGCCGCGTGGAGCAACTTCGCCCACCAGGCCCACGCGCTCGGCTGGAGCACGCGCGCCATGGGCGGCTTCGACCGCGACGCTGCGCGAGCGCTGCTGCACGTGCCCGACGACTACGAGCTGCAGGTCGTGATCGCCCTGGGCCGGCCCGGCACCGCCGCGTCGCTGCCCGAAGACCTCCAGGCCAAGAACCAGCCCAGCGACCGCCTGCCTGTTTCGGCGGTGTCTGCGGAAGGCCGCTTTGCATTCCCCTGAGCACGGGGCCGGTCCCGTGCTCGCCATTTGATGTTCAGGAGTTTCGATTGAAAAGAAGTCATCACGCGCATCACCTGCTGGCAGCAGGCATGGCGTTGTTTCTGGGCCAGGCCCAGGCCCAGGCCGTACCCACGGTCGAAGAGTTGCAGCAGCAGATCCAGGCGCTTCAGCGGGCGTTGACGAACTTGCAGCAGCAAGTGCAGTCCCGCCCGGGGTCCGGGACCCCCGCACCCCAAGGTGACGCCACCACCGAATCGGCGACCAAGGCCGACATCGAGGGCTTGCGCGCCGACCTGGAGGACTACAAGTACACCTCATCGCGCACCCGTGAGTTCAACACCGCCACGTCGAACCGGGGCCTGCGCATCGGCGGGACGGCCACGGCCACCTACTCCGCGACCGACGCGCCGTCGCCTGCCAACTCGGTCAACCCGCGCGGCAGCGGCGCCAGCAGTTCTTTCGACGCCGGCGGCAGCCTCAACTTCTCGGGCAGCCTCTACCGCGACTACGACGAAGGCCGCAACCTCGACTACCGCCTGGCCCTGAGCTTCGGCAAGCCGCGCCTGGCCGCTGCGACGTCCAGCAACAGCCCGCGCCAGGGTGACAGCACCGTGGCCCTGACCGACGTCTATCTGCAATACGCCTTCAAGCCCACCAACGGCGGGCTGGAGAACGACAACGGCGCCATCATCGTCGGCCAGCAGAAGGTGCCCTTTGGGCTGGAGGCGCAGGTCGGTGACGAACTCAAGCCGACGGTGACCACCGCGCAGTTCCTGACGGGGTTGGGCAACATCAACGACCGCCAGATCGGCGTCGTGATCGCGGGCGACTTTCTGCCCACGGTCGACTATGGCTTCAACTACCGCGCGCCGCTGCTGGAGTACGCGCTGGGTGTCGTGAACGGCGCCGGCCCGAACACGACTGACGACAACAATTCCAAGGACTGGTTTGCCCGTGCCGCCTTCACCTTGCCGGTGGACTACTACAGCTGGTGGCGCGAACTGAAGTTCGGCGTTTCCCACTACAACGGCAAGAAGAAGCTCAACAGCACCGGCACGGGCAACCCGTTGCTGGTGGCCAGTGCAGCCAGCCAGCGCACCGGCTTCGACATCTACTACAACCACCACCCGTTCGGCGTCACCTACGAGTTCGCTCGCGGAAAGGACGCGGCGCTGGCCACGCCGGCTTCGCTGACCGATGGCACCACGTTGAACGTGAAGAGCCAGGGGCAGTACGTGACGCTGTTCTACAACTTCGGCGACCAGTTCAAGCGCAACCTCACCAACGTGGGCAAGTACGACGACTTCTGGCCCACCACCCAGCAGATCTATTACCGCTGGGACGCCTGGGACCCGAACCGTGCGGTCGCCGACAACGAAATCGTGAAGCACACCGTTGGCTACAACCTGTTCTTCGCGCAGACGACAAAGCTGCAGGTGGGTGTGACGCGTACCGAGTACGCCAACCCGGCGGTGAGCGACTCCAACGAGCTGGTCGCGCGGTTCCAGTTCGGCTTCTGATCGCCGGCCCACCTTTCAAAGGAAATTCAGTATGAAGAAGTTTGCATCTTTCGCCTCGGCCGCGCTGATCGCGCTGTCCATGAACGGCCTGGCCTGGGCCCAGGACGCGCCCAAGGTCATCCGCATCGCCTTCTCCGGTGCGGGAACCGGCGGCAAGCCCGCGGCATCTGGCACTTTGCTCGCCACGGCCCATCAGCGCGGCGTGCTGGAACGGGAGTTCGAGAAAGACGGCATCAAGATCGAGTGGACCTTCTACGTGGGCGCCGGCCCCGCCACCAACGAAGCGCTGGCCGCGCGCAAGGTCGACTTCGCGCAGCAGGGCGACCTGCCCATGATCGTGGGCCGCTCCAACGGCCTGCGCACGAAGATCATCCTGCGCCGCGAAGCATTCGGAAAGACCTATGTGGTGGTGCCCACGGCCTCCGCGGCCAAGTCGGTGGAGGACCTCAAAGGCAAGAAGTGGGCGGTCTCCAAGGGCACGCAGAGCCAGATCATCAACGCCCGGATCCTCGGGAAGTACGGCCTCAAGCCCGAGGACGTGCGTTTGATCGACCTGAATGGCGACTCCACCCGCGCCGCGCTTTCCACCGGCAATGTCGATGCGGCCGTCTATGCGGGCAAGGACCTGGTGGCGCGCGGCCTGGTGCGGCGCATCGTCGAGATCGACGATCCCAAGATCATCGTGCCCGGCAACATCTGGGTGACCGAGGAGTTCGAGCAGAAGTACCCGCAGCTGGTGCAGCGCTTCGTCAACGTGCTGGTGGAGAACGCGGTTTGGGCCAGCGACGAGAAGAACCGCGAAGAGCAGTTCCGCCTCTGGACGAAATCCGGCTCGCCCTACATCGACGTGAAGGAAGACTTCGAGGGCGACGCGCTGCGCGACCGCCTGAACCCGCTGCTCGACGCGTATTTCTACGCCTACATCCAGCGCTCGATGGATGAGACGAAGCAGTTCCGCTTCGTGCGCCGCGACGTGCCGCTGGAAGGCTGGATCGAACCGAAGTACCTCCAGGCGGCGCTGAAGTCGCAAGGGCTGGAAGGCTTCTGGGACGAGTTCGATGCCGACGGCAACCGCAAGCCGCGAACGGCCCGGCCGCAGCCTTGACATCCATTGACGACTGGCCGGCAAGTTTCCGATGAGCAGCACGGTGGGACACGCGGGCGACACGCTGGCGCTCGCCCGGCAGGCGGGCCCGCGCGCCCGCGCCGGCGGGCCCGCAAGTGCGCCTCGCCTGGTCCGTGGCGGTGTGCGCCTCGCCCTGGGCATGATCCTGCCGCTGGCTTTGCTGGGGCTGTGGCAGTGGGCGGTCGAGCGCGTGTGGCTGCCGCCGCAACTGCTGCCGGCCCCGGCGCTGGTGTGGGAGTCGCTGCGCGAACTGCTGCGCAGCGGCGAGCTGTTCGATCATCTGCAGGTCAGTCTGGCGCGGGTGGCGTGGAGCGTGTTGTTGGGTGGCGTCCTGGGCTTGACGCTCGGGGTCGCGATGGCGCTGTCGCTCACCGTGCGCGCGTACCTGCGGCCGAGCGTCGAAGCGCTGTCCCAGTTTCCCGTCATCGGGTGGGCGCCGCTGCTGATCATCTTTGTCGGCATCGATGAAGCCTTGAAGATCACGGCGTTGACGATTGCCGTGATCGTTCCGTTCACGGTCAGTGCCTACAAGGGACTGCTGAACGTGCCGGCCGCCTGGCTCGATGTCGGCCGCGTCTACGGGTTCAGTCACTGGCAGACCCTTCGCCGCGTGGCGTTCCCAGCCGCATTGCCGAGCCTGATCGGCGGCGTGCGCCAGGGCGTGATGCAGGCCTGGCTGGCGCTGGTGTTCGTGGAGTTGCTCGTCTCCTCGGAAGGCGTCGGCTACCTGATGGTCTATGCGCGCAATCTGATGCAGCTGGACGTGGTGGTCGTGTGCATGCTGGCGGTGGGCGCGGTGGGCGTCGTGTTCGACATCCTCCTGTCGCGCCTGGAACGGCGGCTGCACCACTGGCACGTGGGGGCGTACTGAGCATGGCCGATTCCAAGCATGCGCTGCGGCCGCGCCGCCGTCTGCCCGACCTGCGGGGTGCGGTGCTGCCGCTGGCCTTCTTGCTGGCGTGGGAGGTGGCCACCCGCTGGAACTGGGTCGACACGCGCCTGATCGTGCCGCCGGCGGCGGTGGCGGCCGAAGCCTGGGCCTGGGTGATCGATGGCCGCCTGGTGGCGGGCCTGTCGGCCAGCCTGGCGCGCGACCTCGCCGGCTTCGTGCTGGGCGGCGTGGCGGGCGTGGGCATCGGCTTGCTGATCGGCATGTCGCGCTGGGCCGACGCCATCGCCGGGCCCACCTTCCACACGCTCAAGCACATCTCCCTGTTCGCGTGGCTGCCCCTGCTTTCGGCCTTCTTCGGGCGCGAGGACCTGGCCAAGGTGGTGTTCATCGCGCTGTCGGCGGTCTACCCAGTGGCACTGGGCACGATCGAGGGCGTCAAGAGCATCTCCCGCAGCCAGTTCGAGGTGGCGCGCGTGTATGGCCTGGGCCGCATCCAGACACTGTGCAAGCTGGTGCTGCCGGCCGCGTCGCCGCAGATGCTGTCGGGCCTGCACTTGGCGCTGATCTACGCATGGCTGGCCACGATCGGCGGCGAGTACCTGCTGCGCGGTCCCGGCGAGGGGATCGGCAGCACGGTGATCCGCGGCCAGGCCTCGTTCCGGGTGGACCTGATCATCTTCGGGATGCTGCTCATCGGCGGCGTCGGGGCGCTGTTGAATCAGGTGGCGCTGAGGGTGGAAGCGCGCCTGCTGCGCTGGCGCGCGCCGAACCACGCGTCTGCCTGATGTGTTCTCTCTTTTCCAAGGATCTCTGCTGATGGCGACGACTCGCGTAATGACACCGCGGCTGGCAAGCCCCGACCCCGGGCGGGCTGCACCGCTCGCGCGGCCGCAGCCGGTGCGGGCGGAGCCTGCCGAGCCCCAGGTGCCGGATCCGTCGCCGCGTCGACGGGGCGGGACCGTTCTCGAGCGCGTGCGCGCGGCCGGTGCGTCGATCGCCATGGCGTGGATCGTGCCGCTGGCGCTGCTGGCGATCTGGTACGTCGCGAGCGAGTGGCATCTCGTGTCGGTCGTGCTGTTGCCGCCGCCGCAAAGCGTGGGCCTCACCTTGTACGAACTGATTGAGAACGGGGACATCACCGCCAACCTGTCGATCAGCATGCAGCGCGTGCTGACCGGCTTTGCCGCCGGGGCGGTCGTCGGCCTGGCGCTGGGCATCGGCATGGGCTTGTCGCCGCTGGTCAAGGACTACCTCTATCCGATGGTGCATCTCTTCGCGCAGGTGCCGATCCTGGGATGGCTGCCGCTTCTGATGATGCTGGTCGGCATCGGCGAGGCGCTGAAGCTGGTGCTCGTGGGCAAGGCCGTGCTGGTGCCGGTGGCGCTCAATACGCTGTCCGGGCTGGAGGGTGTGCCGAGGGCCTATGCCGAAGTGGCCCGCATCTTCGGCTTCAGCCGCTGGCAGATGCTGGCGCGCGTGATCTTTCCCGCGGCGCTGCCGCAGATCTGGAATGGCCTGCGCTTCGGTCTGATGAAGGCCTGGCTCGCCCTGGTGGCGGTGGAGCTGCTCGCCTCGTCCGAGGGCATCGGCTTCATGACGGCCTACGGCCGGCAGCTGATGCAGCTCGACGTGGTGCTCGCGGCCGTGGTGGTGGTGGGGCTCGTGGGATGGGGCATCGATCGCCTGCTCACGCGGGTGGAGTCGCGCCTGCTTCGCTGGCGCCCCGATGGGTTCTGAAAGGCCATGCGCATGCGAACGATGAATCCTTTCGAAGCGGTACCCAAGGCCCTGCGCGGCTGGGTGATCCCGGCCACGATCATTGCGTTGTGGTGGGCTGCGTTCGAGTTCGAATGGGGCGCCTCGCGACTGCTGGTGTCCATCGGCGCGGTGCTGCAGGTCGCCTGGGAGCAGCTCTTCAGCGTGGACTTTCATGCGTCGCTCGGCGCCAGCCTGTACCGCATGGCCATCGGCTTCGTGATCGGTTCGGTGCTCGGCTTGCTGGTCGGCGGGGCCATGGGGCTGTCGCGCACGGTCGACCGCCTGGTGGGGCCGCTGTTCCATGCGATCAAGCAGGTGTCGCACTTCGCCTGGATTCCGCTGATCTCGGTGTGGTTCGGCATGGGCGATACGGGCAAGATCGCCTTCTTGTCGATGGCGGCGTTCTTCCCGCTGGTGCTGAACACCTTCGAGGGGGTGCGCAGCGTGGGCGCCGACCTGGTTGATGTTGCGCGCGTGTACCGCTACTCGCGCTGGCAGCTCTTCCGCCGCGTCGTGCTGCCCGCGGCCACGCCGTCCATCCTCACGGGCGTGCAGCTGGCGGTGATCTACTCGTGGTCGGCCTGTCTGGGGGCCGAGTACCTGCTGCAAGCCGGCAAGGGCATCGGCAACGTGCTCCAGGACGGGCAGGAGCATTTCCTGATGGATCTCGTGATCTTCGGGGTGATCGTGGTCGGCCTGGTCGGCTTTCTCATCAATCGGCTGGCCCATGCGATCGAGGTTCGCCTGCTGCGGTGGTGCCGCGGCGCCGCGGCACAGTTCTGAGAGGCGCAACGCCTCGGTTCCTTCCGAAAGACTTCATGACCCACCTGACCCACTTTGCGTTCTTGCATGCCTTTCCTTCCGAGCAGCTTGCGCTGTTCCGAGATGTGGTTCCCGAGGTGTGCTTCCTGCATGCCGAGCGTGGCGCGCTGCCGCTGGCCATCGAGGCGGTGGAGGCCGCTTCGATCGGCGGTGGCAGCTTCGATGTCGATGATCTGCTGGCCAGGGCGCCCCGGCTGCGGTGGCTGCACTCGCGCGGTGCCGGCGTCGATGCGCTGATCACGCGCCGCCTCGCCGACAGCGACGTCATCCTCACCAACAGCAGTGGCGTGCATGGCGTCAACATCGCCGAGCACCTGCTTTCGCTGATGCTGGCGTTTGCGCGGCAGCTGCCGCTGTTCGTGCGGGCGCAAGACCAGCGGGAATGGGCCAAGCCGCCGGTGGCGCAGCTGTTCGAGCTGTCGGGGCAGACCTTGGCGGTGATCGGCCTGGGTGCCATCGGCCAGGCGCTGGCCGTTCGCGCCGCCGCGCTGGGCATGCAGGTCGTCGGCGTGCGCCGCCACGCCGGCGGTGCGCTGCCCGCGGGCGTGGCGCGCCTGGTGGATGCCGCGCGCCTCGATGACGCTTTGCAGGCCGCCGACCACGTGGCCATCACGCTCCCGCTGACGGACGAGACACGCGGATTGTTCTCCCGCGGGCGCCTGCACGCGATCAAGCGCGGCGCCTACCTCTACAACATCGGGCGCGGCGCCATCGTCGACCACGATGCGCTGCTCGAGGCGCTGCGCAGCGGCCACCTCGGCGGCGCCGGGCTGGACGTGACCGACCCCGAGCCGCTGCCGGCCGAGTCGCCGCTGTGGGGCGAGCCCAATGTCCTCATCACGGCGCACACCTCCGGGCGCACGCCCGCGTCCTTCGACCGCTACAAGGCCATCCTGGTCGACAACCTGCACCGCTTCCAACGCGGCGACATCTTGCTGAACGTCGTCGACAAGCACCTCGGCTATTGACCATGAAACTCTCTGCTCTCGTCCTCAGCGGGCTGGCCTTTCTGACCGTTCTCGCCCTTCCGGCCACCGCCGCGCCGGAACCTGCGCCCAAGGTGATCCGCTTCGGCATCTCCAGCCCCGGCACCGGCTACCCGCCGCGCATCTCCTTCACCTCGGTGATGGCGCTGGTGGGCGAACAGCGCGTGCTCGAGAAGGAGTTCGAGCGCGATGGCATCCGCGTGGAGTGGGTGTTCTTCAAGGGCTCCGGCCCGGCGGCGAACGAGGCCATGGCCAACGGCGGGCTCGACTTCTCCACGGTGGGCGACCTGCCCGCGGTGATTGGCCGCTCGGTGGGCATTCGCACACGCGCCATCTTGCCGACCGGGGCACGCACCAACACCTACGTCGGCGTGCCCACCGGCTCGCCGGTGACCTCGGTCGCGCAACTGCGCGGCAAGCGGGTGGCCATCACCAAAGGCAGCGCCGGCCAGCTTTCGGCCAACCGGGTGCTGGCGGCCTACGGCATGACCGAGCGCGACATCCGGCTGATCAACCTCGATGCCGGGGCATCGCAGGCGGCCTTCGCCGCAGGCGAGCTGGATGCGATGTTCGGCAACGTGGTGCTGTTGCGGCGCCAGCAGCTGGGCCAGCTCAAGGTGATCCACAGCACGCGCGACCACGACCCGCTGGCCACCTACCAGCAGTACGTGGTCGTGCACGAGTCCTTCGCGCAGAAGTACCCCGCGATCGTCAAGCGGGTGGTCAAAGCCATCGTCCAGGCCGCGGTCTGGGGCTCGGACGAGCGCCATCGCGATGCCACGCTCAAGCTGTGGGGCGACGTGGGCGCGGTGACCGAGGAACTGCATCGCGAAGAACTCAAGGGCGTTCCGATCGCCCAGCGCATGTCGCCGCTGTTCGACGACTTCGCCCGCGCGAAGGCGCGCGTCACGGTGGCCGATGCGCGCAAGTTCGGCCTGATCCGCCGCCCGTTCGACACCGATGCGTGGATCGATGCCAGCTACCTCGATGCGGTCTTGAAGGAAGAAGGGCTCGTCGGCTACTGGCCCCGCTATGACGGCGAGGGCCGTCTGGTCGACGGTGGGCGGGCGTACGCGGATGCGTTGCGCCTGAACGCCGGCTTGACGGCCGCCGGAGCGAGCCCGCGCAAGGCGCCCTGAGCGCGATCACGCTGCGGGCGGTGCGGCGGCCTCGTCGAACGATGTCCGGCTGCCGGCATGCAACCGGGCATACAGGCCCCCCAGCGCCAGCAGCTGGGCATGGTTGCCCTGTTCGCAGATGCGTCCTTGCGCCATCACGACGATCAGGTCGGCATCGCGAACGGTGGCCAGGCGATGTGCGATGACGATCGTGGTGCGGCCCCGGCGCAGCAGCGCAAGCGCGCGCTGAATCTCCTGCTCGGTGAAGCTGTCGATGTTGGCCGTGGCCTCGTCCAGGATCAGGATCTTCGGGTCGCACAGCAAGGCGCGCGCGAAGCTCAGGAGCTGGCGCTGGCCAATCGAGAGATTGCGGCCGCGCTGGCCCAGCGGCGTGTCATAGCCTTGCGGCAGCTGTGAGATGAACGCGTGCGCGCTCACGGCCTTGGCGGCTTCGACGGCTTGCTCCCGGCTCGCCTGCGGCAGGCCGTAGCGCAGGTTGTCGAGCACGCTGCCGCTGAACAGGAAGGGCTCCTGCAGCACCATGCCGATCTGCCGCCCGAGCGATTCCTGGGTCAGGTCCCGCACGTCGCGCCCGCCCACGCGCACCGCGCCGCGGTCGACGTCGTAGAACCGGTGCACCAGCGCGGCCAGCGTGGTCTTGCCCGAGCCCGTGGGCCCGACCAGCGCCACCGTCTGGTACGGCGCCATGCGCAGGCTCACGCCGTGCAGAACGGGCTGGCCGGCGCGGTACGAAAACGTGACGTCGTCGAAGACGATCTCCGGCGCGGCATCGCCCAGCGGCTGCGCACCGGCACGGTCGCGGATGTGCACCGGCACGTCCAGCACTTCGAAGATGCGCTGCCCCGCAGCCATGGCCCGCTGCATCACGGTGTACTGCATCGAGAGGTTGCGGATCGGGTCGAAGAATCGCTGCACGTAGAAGAGGTAGGCCACCATCACGCCCAGGCCGAGGTCGGAGGAAAGCACCGCCTGGGCGCCGGCCACCACCACCACGGCCATCGCGACGCCGGTGAGCAGGTCCACCGCCGGCACCATCACCTGAGACACGTAGGACGAGGCGGTCTGTGCGGACTGGTTCTCCCGTGCCTTGACTTCGTAGCGCTGCAGGTTCAGCGCCTCGCGCCGGTTCTCCTGGACGGTGCGGATGCCGTTGATGTTCTCCGCCAGCGCCGCATTCACGCTGGAAGACGCTTCGCGCGCACGCATGAACACCGTGCGGGCCCACGGCATCCAGGCCAGGCGCATGGCCACCAGCACCGGCAGCACGGCGAGCGTGAGCGCGCCCAGCTTCAGGTCCATCCACAACAGCACTGCGACGATGCCCACCAGCAGGCAGAAGTCGCCGAGCGCGGACACCGAGTTCTCCATGAACTCCTGGAGTGCGTTCACGTCGCCGGCCAGGCGGGCCATCAGGCGCCCGACCTGCGTGCGCTCCAGCGTCGACAGCGAGACCGCCTGCAAATGGGCGAACATGGCCCGGCGCAGGTCGAAGATGATGCGCTGTGCGAGCCGTGCGGCGACCCACTCTTGCAAGAAATTGAAGACGGCGTTGGCCGCGATCAATGTGGCGAACCACAGCATCACCGTGGCCAGAGGCCAGGCGGACTGGCCGGCCATGCTGTCGACCGCGTGGCGCACCACCGCCGGAATCGCCAACTGGATTGCGGTGTAGCCGAGCACCGACGCGACCGCGCCCCACAACACCCCGGCATGGGGGCGGATGAAGGCCCAGAGGCGAGACACCACCCGGGTGTCGAAGCGCTGGAAGACTTCCTCGCTGCGGTCGATCTCGTCATGCATGCGGTTGTCCATGTCGCGCTCAGGCGGTTGCGGTCAAGGGCGGGGCCGGGGTCTGGGCGCGGGGGGTCTGCAAGGCCCAGAGACGCGCATAGGCGCCGCCTCGCGCGAGCATCTGGGCGTGGTGTCCGCGCTCGACGATGCGGCCTTCGCTGAGTACCAGGATCTCGTCCGCATGCATCAGCGATGCGATGCGGTGCGAAATGATCAGAACCGCCTTGTCGCGCGTGGCGGTGCGCAGGCCACCGCGGATGGCTTGTTCCGTCGTGGCGTCGACCGCCGAGGTGGCGTCGTCCAGAACGAGGATGCGCGGCTCGGCCACCAGCGAGCGCGCCAGCGCGACGCGCTGCCGCTGCCCGCCCGACAACGCGACGCCGCGTTCGCCGACCCCGGTGGCGTACTGGCGTGGCAGCTGGGCGATGTGGTCATGGATGGCCGCGGTGCGGGCGGCTTCCTCCACACCCGACGCCGCGGCCGCGGGCACGGCGTAGGCCGCGTTGTGGTGGATCGACGTGTCGAACAGGAAACACTCCTGCTGGACCACGGCGACGGTTTCGCGCAGCGAAGCCAGCGACAGGTCGCGTACATCGTGGCCGCCGACCGTGATGCGGCCTTCGGTGGCATCGTAGAAGCGCGCGATCAACTGGGCCAGCGTGGACTTGCCGCTGCCCGGCGCGCCGACGACGCCCAGCGTGCGGCCCGGGTGCAGCTCGAAGCTGATGCCGCGCAGCGCCCACGGCCTGCTCGCGCCGGGGTAGCCGAAACCCACCGACTCGAAGCGCAAGATGCGGGGCGCGTCGCCCAGGTCCGCCGCATGCGGCGCTTCTGCCACGCCCGGCGTGCTGTCCAGCACCTCGAACAGCCGTGCGCCCGACGTGCTGGCCCGGGCGCTGGCGTTCACGATCATGTTCACCTGGCGCACGGGCTGCTGCAGGATGGCCATGAAGGTGAGGCATTCGGTCAGCATGCCCAGCGTGAGGCGGCCCTCGGCGACCCCCTGGCCGCCGAACCACAGCACCGCCCCCATCGCGCTGTAGAACGCGAGGTTCATCGTGCTCAGGCTGGCCATGCGCGTGGTGATGCGCTGGTTGGACAGGCGCAGCGCCGCGGCGGAGATCTGGTCGAACTTGGCCAGCTCGAATGCCTGGGCCGCGAAGGCCCGCACCACCCGCACGCCCTGGAGGTTCTCTTCCATCACCCGTGAGAGCTGAGACATCATGTGCTGCAGGCGGGTCCAGCTCATGCGCAGCCGCAGGCCCAGGCGCGCTGCGTGCCACACGACGAAGGGCACGAAGCTCAGCGCCAGCAGGCCGAGCATGGCGTCCACGTGCAGGAGCCGCCAAGCGCCTGCACCCACCAGCAGGCCCAGCGCCAGCGCGCGCAGCAGTCCCGATTCGAGGAAGCCCCGCACGCCTTCGAGATCGAGCATGCCGCGGGCGATGAGATCGCCGGAGTGGTGGCGGTCGTGAAACGCGAATCCCAGGCGCTGCAGCTGGGCGAAATAGGCCAGTCGCAGGTCATAGCCCACGCGTTGGGCCAGGCTTTCGCCCAGATAGCCTTGCAGGCCCGTGAATACCCCGCGCAGCAGGCACGCCCCGACGATCAGCGCGGCCATGCCCCACAAGCCGCCGGGCTGGGCGTGCGAGGCCGGATCGGCAAGCAGCGCTTGCGTGCGATCGATCGCCTGGCCCAGCAGCATCGGCGTGCCGAGGTTCAAGAGCGCCGCAGCCAGCGTGCACAGCACCGCCGCAGCGCAAGCGGCCCGATCCTGCAAGGCCAGCCGGATGAGGCGCCCCAGAACCCGCGGCATGGCGCGGACATCGATTCGCTCGGCGGCTGTCTCCGGAGTGGTTGCCGTGCTGCCGGTGGATGCGGCCCGCATCAGTCCACAGGCACCACGAAGCGTTCGCCCAGCAGGCCGAAGCGCTTGAGCTGCGCGCGCAGCACATTGCGTGAAATGCCCAGTTCGCGCGCCGTGCGGACCTGGTTCTCGCCGCAGTGTTCGAAGGCGGTGCGGATGAGCAAACGCTCGATCGTCTCGTACAGCTGTGGCTGCTGGTCGTCGAGCAAATGCCGTATCACGCCTTCCAGGGCTTGCAGCCGGTCTTGCGGCGCGCCGAAATCGCCAGGCCGGTCGGCCGATGCGCCCGTCCCCTGCGGCACCCGCAGGTCTTCGCGTTCGATGTGGCCATCGTGGCTGACGATGAGCGCGTAGTGGATCACGTTCTCGAGTTCACGGATGTTGCCCGGCCACTCATAGCCGAGCAGGGCACGCTGCGCCGGCTGCGAGAAGCTCGCGCTGTCCAGCCCCAGCTTGCGCCTGTAGCTTTCAGCGAAGTGGTGGGCGAGCGGCATGATGTCGCCGGGGCGCTCGCGCAGGGGGGGCAGATGGATGGCCGCCACATGCAGTCGATAGAACAGGTCGGCGCGGAACCGGCCGGCCTGCACCGCCTTGGCAAGGTCGACGTTGGTGGCGGCCACCAGCCGCACGTCCACGGGCACCGGCTTGCGCGCCCCCAGGCGCACCACCTGGCGCTCCTGCAGCACGCGCAGCAGCTTGACCTGCAACGCCAGCGGCATGTCGCCGATCTCGTCGAGAAAGAGCGTGCCGCCGTGCGCCGTCTCGAACCAGCCGGCGCGCGCCTGCTGCGCGCCGGTGAAGGCGCCGGCCTCGTGCCCGAACAGCTCCGCGTCCACCAAGGTCTCGGCAAAGGCGCCGCAGTTCACCGCAACGAACGGGCCCGGCCGGGCGCTGCACGCGTGAATGTGCCGTGCCACCAGTTCCTTGCCCGTGCCGGTTTCCCCGATCAGCAAGGCCGTGGCGTTGCTGGCGGCCACTTGTTCCACTTGCACCCGCAACCGTTCCGATTGCGGGTCGTTGAACACCAGCGCCTTGGCGCGGATCGACAGCGCGAACGACTCCGGGTTCGGCAGCGTGAGCAATCGATGGTGGTGTGGCGGCGAATCGGCGGGGGACATCGGTCCGTTGGCAGTGGGTCTGTGGGCCGGTAGGAAGCACTGTCCATGCCAGCTGCTCGAAATGGTGCACGCCCCAGGCATGCGCGGGATGAAGCATCCCCGGGCCAGGTGCGGTTTGGTGATTCGCCAGCAGCGCCCCAGCGATCGGGTGTTGATTTGCGGCCAACGCTGGTGGAATTGGTGCAGTGCGCTTGCGTCGCCATGGCGTGGGCAATCTGCGCGAGTTGCGGGCCGCTGCGCGTGAAGCTGCAGGCGATGCGGACAAGCCCGCCAAGTCCTTCAAGGACTACGAGCCTGCGCGTCGCTACCTGTTCGTGGCGATTGATCGAGCCACGCGTTGGGTGTTTGTTCGGGTGTATGCGGACCAGGGTGAGGCCAAAGCGTGGACTTCCTGGAGCGTGTGCACGAGGCGGCGCCGAGGAAGCCTGCCAAGGTGCTGACCGACAACGGCAGCCAGTTCACGGACCGCTTCACGAGCAAGGCGCGCGTGCCCTCGGGCAAGCATCACTTCGATGCGCGCAGCAAGGCGCTGGGCATCGAGCACCGGCTGTGCCCGCCGCGCCACCCGCAGACCAACGGGATGGTGGAGCGCTTCAATGGTTGCATCAGCGAGGTGGTGCAGCAAACCCGGTTCAAGAGCGCTGCCGAGTTGAAGGCGACGCTGCTGGCCTATTGCAAGACGTGCAACCATCACATCCCACAGCGTGCGCTGCAGCACCTGTCACCCCACCAGGCGCTTCAGAAATGGCAGGTCCAGCGGCCAACGGGCTGTTTACAGCCACGCGGGTCTGGACAACTAGCGCGTCAGGTGCGGGTGCGCGCATTGTCACAGCGCAATGTGCAGGCAAGCGCTGCGGCGTTGCATTCGACTGTGTCGGAGTTTGCGGTTGACTCGGCGGATGCAGTTGCTACGCTTACCTCATCTTCGCACCCGTGACGTGCTCGTAAAGCACCTGACGGCGTGTCGTCGGCGAGCCCGTTCGCGCCGCACCTCGTTTTGCGAGGCCCCCGGGGTCAAGTCGGAGTGCCATCACTCCCGTCGCCTTGTCCAGGCGGTTCTTCCCAATGCGCTCAAGCATTGCCAGTCTTTCATCCTGCCGGAAGGTGGGATGTTGTCGCGCCGTTGTCGACCGTTCCGGTTTACTTAATTTTTATATAACCAGCGGGCATCAGTCTGCCTTAAAAACACTCCGAGGAGGATTTGTGAATAACCCTGTCGAAACCGACTTCCATCAACTGTTCGTATGGTTCGGATGCCTTTTGCTCTTGGTCGCAGTCCTGGATTTTTATGTGGACAGACTGGCCCGGAAACGCGGCTCCGAAAGAGATATTCTGCTGGCGATTGATCTGCTTCGGACCATCGAGCCACAGGTGGCACTTACCGATGAGCATGTGGCCGCACTGGACGAGCCTTCGGGTCACATCCAATGGCGGCCGATGAACCGACCAGATGTACTGACCGAAAATCAGCGCATCAACCTCGTCCAGTTGATGTTCCGCGTGCGTGAGTTTGATTTACTTCCCGCGCGAAAGCTCAATGTGAGTCAGTCGGGCTCTGGGTTGAAGTTGAAGCCGGCCCAGGATCTGAGCCTCGTCTTAGGACGCCTCGAATTGATAGCGTCGACCTATCGGCATATCGCCAAATTGCTGGGTATGTCAGATGTCTTAAAGAACAAGTCACCTCACACGTGATTTTTGTCGATGACGTGCTTCCGGAAAATAAAAACAATAAAAAGAGGAATTCATGCTCACCGACATTCTGGTATTTTGTCTTTATCTGGCAATCGCATTCAAATTAATTTCCCTTCTGCATCGTGTGTATCAACTGAGGCCCGCTGCCAACGAGGCTGTGCAATCTGACCTGAATTATTTCAAGGAGAGGATTGTGCAAGTCATCGAAAGTGCGCGCTTCATTGAGCAGCGCTCGGGGGAATGTGATTTCAAGGTGGCAATCGCCACCGAGATCAATCTCGACGCCATCATGGCCGGCGACGCAGAGGAAATATGGAAAGCGATTCTGGCCACGAACTCATTTGGAGACGCATTGGGCGATATATATACATACGCAGAGTGCGTCAAAAAACCTATTTCAAATGATATTGAAACTCTTGAAAGAATTCTTTTGAAGAGTTTGTAATATCGTCCGGCGACGGGCAGTTATCCCGTTGCTGTCAACGTCAAATCCTCGCAGGGGCGGCATGCCCTTGCGAGGATTTTTCTTTCTGCCCGTGCGTTGCCGGCGGGGTGGCCCACGGTGCGGGAAGTTGGTGCCATAAGACCGGCGTCCGTTCTCACGGCGTCCGGGACGGGCTGTCGCGCACCGGGATTGAGATCCAGCGTGGCCAGCAGCCCCAGCTCGGCCTCAGAAAGGTGGGCGTGACGCCGCGTGTGCCGTGGCTTGACCTGGCCGGTCAACACGTCGCAAGGCGCCTCGCCAAAAGCTGCGACGGCCAGCTGGATGCGCTCGCGGCTGAGTTCGGTGGCCGTGGGCAGGGAGTCGCTGCGCGAAAGCCGCTGGAATTCGGGTCGCATCAGCTGGCGTTCAAACCGGACGGTGACCTCGAATGCGGCCTGGCATTGGGGCGGATCATCGCAATCTGCTCGCGGCCTTCATCTTCCGGCAGGCGGTCCTTGCGGACCAGCGTCTTCACGAGGGGGACCAGATAGTCGAATGACGGCACCAACCCCACGATGGCGTAGCCATAGGGGCTGCGGAATTCAATATCGGTTTCGGCCGGTTGGCGCGACACCTGGACGGGCAGATTCAGCCCTCGCTTGCTCCATGCTTCCATTTCCTGCTTGCGCGCGCGGACCACTTCATCGATGGCGCGATGCGTGCTGGCCAGCGCTGCGCTGAATGACAGCAAGCCCCAGTCCGCATATGGGTTGTCCTGGCGCGTGAGCATCTACATGGAGCGTGCGGTGGCCGCTGCGCGACGTCCGCCGATGATGCGCTAGACCTGGCCGTCGGCATTGTGCGATCTTCCGTTGAACAGCTTCAACGGCTTCCTGTGTGTGCGGCCGCATCTTGTCTTGGTCGTCATCCACCAGATGCGCCGATCTTCGGCGCATCTGTCAGGATGCCGTCCGGGCGGCGAGAGCCTGCCGCTGCACTGTCGCCGGGAGCTGATTGGTCTTTGTCGCCTGCGACGTGGAGATGGGTCGCGTCAGTCAAGAGAGGTATTGAGCCTTCGATGAGCGCCTGATGGTCAAACGCAACGTGAGAAGTCATGCGTCGTCTCCTTGGGTCGTGGTATGGGACGGGTTGAAGAGCCTGGAATGGCTTGGAGACCGCAAGTCCAAGAGCAGAGGGCGGTTCGGCCAGGGCGTTGACCGTGCACCGCTGATTGCGGCCGTCGGCTGAGAACGTTGTGCGATTGCATGGCGCGCTTCACATGTACTTCTTGTAGTACGCCCATTGCAGGCGCGCGTTGAGCCCCACCGCAACGGCAAAGAACAGAAGCGTCCATGTCGGGGGGATGTGCACCGGCGAGCACAGGCTCACCATGAGCCAGGCGCCGAAGAGCGCGAACTGGAAGTACTTGGCGCGGTGATAGAGATTCGCGGACTCGCGGCCTGCGCAGGCTCGGCGCACGGATCGTTCCGCCGCACCGTCGATGAACGCGAGCGAGTAGAGCAGTGCCACCAACGGCAACATGCCGATCAGCAGCGCAAAGCGAAGGCTGAGCACTTGAGTGGCCAGGATCACCACCTGAAGCGACGGAACCAGCAGATTCAGCAGCGTCTGTACGGCTCGCTCGAAACTGCTGACGGTACCGCTGGACGTTTGCAGTGACGCTTCGATCCCGGTGACCGTGAACAGCCCGTGGTGGAGGGAGGTCGATAGCGTCGACGCGATTCCAGTCAGGTGCGAGAACGGTGCACCCTGTGCGAAGTTCTCGCCGGTTTCATAGTAGAGCTGCTCGAGCGGCGCAGTCGCGTGTTGCCAGCTTGTGAAGTAAAGCGTGATGCACAGGCACCAGAAAGCCAGCACCGCCATCACCAGCATGAGCGTCCAGGTGATGACGGTTCTCAGTGGCGAGAGGATGGCGGACGAGAGTTCCTGGCTCGGCAGAAGGGGATTCAGACTCATGCCGTGGTGTCCATGGAGTTGACGACGGAGGGGGTTCCGACGGCTTCGACTGGCTTGTGAAATGCATACCGCCGCGCAATCCGGCGAGCGATGTCCTCGATCGACTCATAGAAATAGGGGTCGCCCTTCGTTTCGATCAGCGGGATCCGCAACTTGTAGAGATGGTTGCCGTTGAGAAGCGCGAACGCCTGCCCTTTCGGAAGCTTGCCGAGGTCGCCGGGTTCCAGCATGGGAACCTTCTGCACGGTGAGGCGGTCCTCGTTGCTGCTGGAAAATTCCTTGAAATCTTCGGGCGAGCTGTTGTCCGCCACGATGGACACGGCCGTGGTGCTGGCCACGAAGACATCGTTCAGACGCTGGGTGAAACTCTTGCTCGTGAGGTCGTCAAGAACTCGAAGGTAAATCCGGGTGTTGAAGTTCCCCTCGATCTGGCGTGCCTTCGCGGGGCCGCCGATCTTCGCCTCGATGTCCGCGGCGGTCTGCGAGTAGGCAACCACCTGGAACCCGGCGCCGCCGGCCTTGTTGATCAAGGGGATGAATTCGTCGCCGATCAGTTCGTTGAACTCATCCGCGTGAATGCTCAATGGCCTTCGGGCCAATCGTTCGCTTTGGCCGTTGTCGATGCCTTGCTTGTAGATGCGGCTGGCGACGTTGGTGAGGTCGGCCAGCATGGCGCTACCGACGGCGCTGGCGACGCTTGTAGAACTCAAGGCGTCCAACCCCACGTACACGATGCCGCCGTTGGCAATGACACTCGTCCAGTCGATGATGGGGCGCGTATCGGCTGCGTCGGCGTAGTCGGGGGAGATCAACTCTCCGGCGCGGCCGCTCGTGAGCTTCTCCACCAGCGGTTTCAGCGAGGCCACCATCTTGTCGAAGTGTTGGCGCGGGTGCGTGACGAGGCCGATGACCGATTCGGCGACTTCGTCCTGAAGCTGCTTGTGCTGGTAGTAGTTGATGAGCGACCAGACATATTGGTTTCTCTCGCGCAACTCGCGGTCTCCACCGGCGCGTTGCCCAGGGCGGATGGCGGCGACGTCGTCGCGCCACGAGTGCGTCGCCGCAGAGGTTTCGAACAGGTGCTCGAGGTATCTCTGTGCCAGGTGATCGGAGTCCAGGAGGTGCTGGCGCAAGCTCCGGTAAGTGGGGCGCTCACCCAGTGCGACCACGGCGCGCATGGCTCCGTTCACGAAATGCCAGGCAAATTGCTTGAAGGCGGCGGCATCGCCGGAGCCGGGAACGCCGTTGGCGACCCGATCTGCGATCTCGGTGACGCGGGAGAAGTCGCCAAGGGGGTTGTACCGGGCCGATAGCTCGGGGTACCCAAGATGGAAGATATAGAAGCTGTCGGTCCGCCCGGCCCGTTCCGCTTCGGCGTACATGCGTTGCAGGACGCCGATGTCGCCTTTGGGGTCCAGTACGACCACCACGTCACCGCGATGGATGTCTTGAGCGACCAGCAGTTCCAGCAGCCGGGACTTGCCAACGCGCGTCGTTCCCAGCACCAGCATGTGTCCCGGGCGCTCCGACATATTGAGGTGAACCGCGCTCTCGTCCGGCTCGATGCCGTGAAGGCCAAGGGAGCCACCAAGCTGCTGCGCCTCGTTGCTGACGGGCCGGTGGCGAACGATCAGATGAGAGACCGAGGCCATCACCCCTTCTCGTTGAAGGCGCTCGAACCATCCCGCACGGGAGCCCGCAGCGCCCTTCCCATTCATGGCCAACTTGTCCTCGTGACGCTGAAGGTCGTGCCAGCGTTGAGTGTGTCGGGCGCTCCAGCGGAATCCCCGACCGAGGAACAGCTCGCGCTGCAAGCGAGGAATCTGATCGGGCTGGATGACGTAAGTCTGGGGGGCCTCCAGCCTGCGCTGGTAGCGCACCAGCCGCAAGACGGGCGCGAGCCGCCATACGCCGTGCAGCAACAGGGTGATGGCGAGTGCCAGCGCAATGATCGGTGTCAAAGCGAAGAATGAGGGGAACAGCAGGAGCGCGAGCGCGCCGCCGAGGCTGCACACGGCTGGTACCAGCTCGACGGGATCACGAAGGAGGTTGTCGATGGGATAGCGCATCCGATGCGTTCCTTACATGAGCCGGGATAGGTTGGCACTGCGGGCGGGCGGCACGACGCCGGGCATGAGCTTCTCGGGGTTTGAAAACAGCAGCCCCTTCAGGATCGTTGATGCGCCGGTGGCGCCGACTCGGTGCTGGAACCGATGCAAGTGCGCGTTGTTGGGCGCACGTTGATGCCATGCGAGGCTGCAGACCTGCGCCTGCAACTCCCGCGCCGTGGCGGAGGTGTCGGCCGCGCCGCCGTGCAACGAGGCGAAGGTGTGAAAAACTCCAGGCACCGTGAGAACCATGCCATCGGAGATGAAGTGCACCTGCGCGTCGGCGGTGTTGGTCAGAATAGTTCCGTCGGCGAGTCCCTGCCTTATCCAGGCCAGGAAGCTTGCAGCGGTCGCTGGCTGCGCGATCGAAGCCGGGAGACCCGCCGTGTCATCGGGGTTGGAAGGCGTCTCGCGACTCTCGGACGCCGGATGGTCGGGTGGGACACGGGGGTCGGCGCGGAGGGCGGGCGTTGTTGGTACAGCTGGTGAAAGGGAGCCTGTTGCGGCAGTATCGACGTGCCCACGGGCTTGCGGCCGCGGCGGAGAGGACGCGTTCCGAGCCTTCACCTTCTGCACCGCGGTTTGCGCAGGCTTCGTATTTCCACCAGGAAGGGCGCGGCCCGTCGTGGATGCTTGGGCACGGCGAACCAGATCGTGCAGGATGGTGCCACCCTCCGCGTGGGTGAAATAGATCCTGAGCGCTTCTGTGAGATCGACGTCGGCCAGCATCCATGCCAGGCTTTCGGGATGCAGCCATGGCTGCAAATGCTTGCGCACGGATTCGCGCTCGCCGACGTTCGAACCCGAGATCCGCAGGTCGAACAGCAGTGCGGCGACCACGCACCCCAAGGTCCAGCGATAGGAGCGTGGCTCGATGTCCTCCGCGATGGCGCCGGGTGGAAGCAGCACACCGAGTCGGTGCATCGCGGTGTGAGACGCCAAATCGAGTCGCCGGGAAAAGTCCGGGCCCGGGTGGGACTGGCACCAAGCTGCAACGCGCTGGAGCAAGAAGCCGCAATCGCGTTGGAAGCTGGCTTCGGAAAACCTCATTCTTTCTTGCAGGACGCGCAGCCGCCCGGCGCCGCGGTCGCCAGGCATCGAGGGGCTTCGCTCACCGGCTCCGGGGGAAAAGGCTTCGTCTCGTGCCGGCGTGGCGCGCGCGGATGCGCTGGCGCGGCGCCAGGCCAAAACGCCGAGGGCGCTGATGGCGAAAGCTCCAAGTATCCAGAAGGCGTTCATGAGGCGAAGTCCTGATGTCCTGTGCATGACTGAGTCAGGCGGATCAAGTCTTACTCAGCAGCCGTCTTCTTGCAGCCCATAACTGCACGCACCCGGCGTCGCGGTTTTCCTGCGGGCTGCAGGCGGCGTTTCGACCAGGGCGAGAGCGATACGGAATGTGGATTGGAAGAGAGGTGATGCGGTCCGGTGCAGATCTGGCGGTGCTGGCGGCGCCTGCGCAGGCACGCGACTAGCACGGGTGCTAGAGGACTCGCAAGTGCTAACCGGTTGATATCCGAGGAATAGTTTTCGAGCCACCCGTTCGATTCATGTCCATACGATGCAACCGTCAGACGTTCTCGGGTTCTCAAATCGGGTTTGCATGTCATGAACTTGCACTTGCTGGGCCAATCGCTTGTACGACTTACGATCGCCGCCTTGTCGCTGGTGATGACGGGTAACAGCGTGGCGTGCTGGACCGAGGCGGGCGAGAGGTATGGCGTCAACCCCCATGTGCTGCATGCGATCGCCAAATGCGAGTCGAGCTTGAATCCCCTGGCGATGAACCGCTCGCACATGGAGCGGACGGGCTCCTACGACATCGGGTTGATGCAGATCAACTCCACCAACCTGAAGGCGCTGAAATCCTATGGCATCGGTGAACCCGAACTGATGGATGCGTGCACGAACATCCATGTCGGAGCATGGATTCTCGCGGACAAGATTCGGCGACATGGAAATAACTGGGAAGCAGTTGGTGCATACAACGCTGCATGCACTCAGCTCAAGGGCGAGGCATGCTCGGCAGCGCGCTACAAGTACGCGAGTTGCGTGTACCGAAACCTCCCCCCCGAACTGAAAGACGGGGCTGGTTCTTCCGTCGACGCGTCGACGCCCCGTGCCGAGCAGGCCTGGCAATCGCGTCGCACGGAGTCCGGCGTCCATGGCCTGCATCTGCGTGTCAGCTTGTCTTCGGATGCCGAAGCCGCTACGGAGCCCACCGCACTGGCGCCGCAGCTGATGGATGCAGGGGGTGGGCAATGAAAACGATGCGCTATATCGGGCCTTGCCTCGCGCTGGGAATGCTCAGCGGGTGCATCCAGGTTCCTTTGCAGCCTGCGCGACCGGCACTCTCCACGCAGCCGGCGCAGATCGCCCAGGTGGGATATGGCCCCTATGCCAGGTACGTGGTGTGCACGTCGGGTGCGTGCGTCGCGCCCACACCCAAGACGGAGCTTGCGCCTGCACAGGTGGAGGCGGCATTGAGCCTTCAGAAGCCAGAACCGGAAGTCTATCGTCCCCCTGTCGCGCCGGTCACTGAAGCGCCCGCGCTCAAGCCGGGCGATGCGCCGCGAGCGCAGCCACAGGGGGCTGCTCCCGAGGAACAGGTTCCCGTGTCTTTCAAGAGCGAACCCAGACCTTCGGCCCTGCCGATGCTGGCCGCCGGCACGAACAATGCGGCGAGCACACCAATTCCCGTGAAGGCTTCCTCCAAGGAGTACATCGCCTTCCCTGTGGGCTCGGCACGGCTCACCGCTGAGGCGAAATCGAGACTGGATGCGCTGGTCGTGGACGTCAAACAAGCCAGTCGCGTCGTGGTACGCGGGCGCACGGATGAACGAGGTGACGCCGACTCCAACGACCGGCTGGCGCTTCGCCGCGCGATGGCCGTGCACGAGTATTTGCGCCGGCAAGTTCGTGACCCGGGCGTGCGGTTTCAGCTATTTGCCAAGGGTGCGTGCTGCTACATCGCCTCCAACGAAACGGAAGAAGGTCGCGCGGCCAACCGGCGCGCGGAGATCGAGCTTGTGATGCCGTCGAACGAGGCCCTTGCCTCCCGCAAGCGTTCATCCGAAGGTACCTCTTAAGCACGGCTGGATCACCAGAGGCACATGGCACCACTTGTGTGCGGCGCATGGCGCTGTGACACGGGAGGGATCAGTTGAAAGGAGGGGAGACGGGAAACGGAGATTCGAACCTACTCATCAAACATGGAATGTGCGTGATCTCTCAAACGAGGAAAGGCTGACAACGCCGGAGACGAGTGAGAGACGCAGTTGTTGTTCGAAGGGCCGTTGACGCACCTGCTGTCATATTTGGAGCCCATCTACTACCAAGTTCTAACTAGCCATTGACGGAGATAACTGTGAACAAACTAAGAAATTTCTCTGCTGCAGTTCGATCGCTCCCCGCGAAGTTCTGCCTGCGAGCGCTTGCGATGACTGCCGTGCTCATAGGAACCGGCTCCGTATGGGCAGGTGAAACCGAGGTGGGCGAAGGTGACCCCATGTGGGACATTCTGGAGACTCTGAACAACGTCACGCCTGGCATGAAGGCGATAGCAGCAGCGATCGGATTCATCGTCGCGCTGATCAGCCTGATCGCACTGCGCAGCTTTGCTGCCGTGCTGTTCTTCTTCGGGTTGGCAGTCTTTGCCGCGGCCGGTCTGAGCGTTGCGACTGCGGTGATCGGTGCGCCCATTGGCCTGATCTGACGCGAGTTCAACCACGGAGTTCAGCATGAGCATCGACAACACCTACATTCCCCGTCGCCTCGACGACCCGTGGAAGATCGGTCTGTGGGATATCGACGTTGCGATTCCGTGGTTGTTCTGCTTCGGCATTTTCTACGTGGCCTTGGGCGGCTTCATGGGCATCGTCGGCGGCATTGTCACGGGCACGATCATTGCACGAACGCTGGGGCGGCTGAAGGCCGACAAACACGCGGCGTTTGCGCTGCATTGGGCCTACTGGAGCCTGCCCAGTGGAATTGTTCATCTGGCGTGCGTTCCGCCCTCACACCACCGGAGGTTGATCGGATGAACCCCAGCCTCGCCAGCAGTGACCTGAAGCAACTGCGCTACACGGTCAGCCTGCAACGCTACACGATCTTAGGCTTGGCCGCGGCAGTCCTGCTCTGTGTCATTGGCTTGGTCAGCTCTTCCAACAGGATGCGGGTGGTTCTGATCCCGCCAACCATCGACAAGACGTTCTGGGTCGAGCACAACCAAGTCAGTGCGAGCTACCTTGAGCAGATGGCCGCATTCATTTCCTACCTGATTCTCGATGTGTCGCCGGGCTCGGTGGATTGGAAGCGCGGGCTGTTGCAGCAGTACGTGACGGAATCAAGCGCCGGTGAACTGGAGCAGCGACAGGTCGAACAGGCCGCAGAGCTGAAGAAGATCAACGCCACCACCCAGTTCTCGATACAGGGTGTGGAAAGTGATTCAAAGCGGATGGCAGTGCGCCTGCGTGGGTCTCTGGCTACTTACATCAATGGGTCGCGAATCAGCGAAGAACGCAAGACCTTCCTGGCGACGTTCGCTTACTCGGGCGGGCGCATCCATCTGAGCAAGTTCGAAGAAGTACAGGAGAAGCGGTGATATGAACGTACTCGAGCCCCGATCTGTCAAGGTGCGGTGTGTTGCTCTGCTGTTTCTGGGGTTGTTCTCCAGCGCGGCGCTGGCGCTCCAGACCCTCGAAGCGCGCGATGGCGTGTCTGTCGAGGCGGCGATCTCCATCAAGGAGCCGACGCGCATTCGCATCGAAGGAGCGCCCATCACGGATGTGTTCGGCAACATTCACTCCAGCAACTGCGGCGCGTCCCCGGTGGCGCCTACCAAGGCGGGGACATCCGCGAGCAACATCAACCCCGCTGGCGAGGTGGTGCTGGAGTGCGACCGCGCCAAGGGCGAGATCTACGTGAAGCCGGTAGGCAAGGCCAGCAAGCCCATCAACCTGTTCATCTCCAGCGAGTTCGCCACGTACACCCTGTTGCTCCGCCGGGTGGACATGCCTGCCGATACCATTGTGATCCGCGACCGATCGCAAGCCCATGCGACGGGGCGCCAGGGCGGCGGGCAGGGCCACGCGGCCAATCATCTTCGGCGCATCAAAAGCATGATGGCGTCGATCGTGGAAGACGCGCTGACGCCAGACATCCGTGTGCAAGACGTTCGCCAAACTATTGAGCTTTGGCAGGAGGCGCGGTTCGTTCTGACGCGTACTTATGAATCCCGAGGCCTGGTGGGCGAGAAGTATGTTTTAACGAACATTAGCAAGTCGCCCATGGTCCTGGCAGAGCAGGAGTTCGACCGCCCGGGCGCCGGGGTGGTGGCCGTTTCGATCGAGAACCTCAATCTGCGCCCCGGTGAAAGCACCGCCGTGTATGTCATCCGGACGGAGGGGTGAGCACCATGAGCAATCCAAAGTTTGCGCAGATCAAGGAACGGCTGCTCGGTCGGCTGAGCGTTCAACAGCGTCAATGGTTGCTCATGGGCGGCATTGGTGCGGGGTTCGTGCTGGGAATGTGGGTTCTTTTCTCTTTCGGCAGCGACGCTCCGAGGAGGGTCGTGAAGGACGACCCCTTCACGATCGCGCCCAAGCCGGCAGAGACGCCCATCATGGCGTCCGGCCAGACGATCAAGCCGGTTGACAAATGGATCGCTACTGCAGGCAAGGAGGTGGAGGAACTCAAGAAAGATCGCAAGGAGACGGCCACCCGGATGCTTGAGCAGGAGCGTCAGAACAAGGCCCTGATGAGCCAGTTTGCGGAGTTGCAGCGCAAGTTGTCGGAGGTTGAGAAGAAGCGTGTGGTGGAAGTTGTCGAGCCGAAGTTGCCGAACCTGCCGGAGCCCGTCAGTCCGCCGAAGGAGGTAGAACGTCCGACCACCGCGAAGCTGCCTCCACTGCCGCCACCGCCTCGTCCCTCTGCAGGGCAACCCGATCTCTCCGCAGGTGTTCTGCCGTCCGGTGTTCCGGGGAGCTTCATGGAGCCGGCTCCGTCAGCCGGCTTGGTGAGGGTGTCGGTGTCTGCGGTGCCTTCGGTGCCTTCGGTGGGGTCTGCGGGGACGGCTGATTCGAAGAGTGCGCCCAAGTCGATCGAAAACTTTCTGCCCATCTCTTTCACGCGTGCGGTGATGCTGGGCGGCCTGGATGCGCCGACAGGCGGGCAGTCGCAAGGAAACCCGCATCCGGTTCTGCTGCGCCTCGAAGACAACGCGATGCTTCCCAACCGCTTCCGGGCGCAAGTCAAGGAGTGCTTCGTCATCGGTGCGGGTTACGGTGACCTCAGCTCCGAACGTGCGTATATCCGCACGGAGCGGCTGTCCTGCGTGCGCAACGATGGAGTCTCGATCGAAATAAGGATCAAAGGCTCTGTCTTCGGCGAAGACGGGAAAGTGGGCGTGCGTGGCCGCCTGATCTCCAAACAAGGCCAGGTGCTCGCGAACGCGCTGGCAGCGGGGGTTGCAAGCGGAATCGGCGCGGGGATGCAGGCCAGGTTCTCCGTTCCTAACCAGAATGCTTCGGGGGGGAGCGTGCCCGATCCGAACTATGCGTATGAGAACGGTTTCGGACAAGGCGTTGGCAAGGCGATGGACCGCTTGGCGCAGTACTACATCACGCTGGCCGAAAAGATGTTCCCGATCATCGAGGTGGACGCCGGCCGCTTGGTCGATGTGGTGTTGACCGAAGGCGTTGATCTGGATGACGCATTGATTGCCAAGACGGGCTCGGCCTCTTCCCGTGACACGTCCGATGCGCCGCGCTCGCGTGGCGCACAACTTCGAACCATTGGAGCTCACGATGCAGATTGAACGACATATTGCAAGAAACCTGCTGCTGGGCGTGTCTGCCTGGTGCGTGGGCGTGTTGGCGATGGCGTCGGATGACGGGGAGCAGCCGCAGGTGCCCGCTGCCACCACAGCCGCGCCATCAACCGTGCAGCAAGCCGAAGTGCTCGCGCGCATACACAAGCTGTACCCCGGTACCAAGTTCACGTCGGTGACTGCCACGCCGATTCATGGGCTGTACGAAGTGGTCATGGGGCAAACCGTGGCTTATGTTGGCACGGAGGGCACCCACTTCGTTTTCGGCCACCTGTTCGACATGCAGCGGCAGCAGGATCTGACCGCGGAGCGAAAAGCGCTTCTGGGTGGAGATGGCCTCTCCGGCCGGCCCGCCGCGCAAGCGGCCCCTGCCGATCACATCGATCTGGCCGAGTTGCCGCTGCAAGATGCCATCAAACAAGTGCGCGGCAATGGAGCGCGCACGCTGGTGGTGTTCTCTGATCCCTTGTGTCCATACTGCCGCAAGCTCGACGACGAACTTGCACGACTGGACAACGCCACGGTCTACACCTTCCTGATACCGATTCTGGGTGAGCGTTCGCGCCAGGCCGCACAGGAGCAATGGAAAGCCGCGGTGCCCGCACGAGGGGACGACACCGAGGTGTTCAACCGGAACCTGACGCTGGCTGGCCGGTACGGCATCACCGGCACACCGACCTTGATTCGCGAGGACGGAGTCCTGGCCGCCGGGGCGCTGTCGCTTGACCAGCTGAATACCTGGATGAACGCTGCCTCGAAGGTTCAGAAAGCCAGCGCGGGCAACCGCACGCCTTGAATGTCGGAAGGAGCGCATATGAACATCGGTCTCGGTCAAGCCAGCAAGGAAGCGGGGCGGTTCAGGTCAGGATGGATTGCCAGCACCGTACTCGCCTGTGTCGCCTTGAGTGGCTGCTCGATCACGGGGTTCGGTGGCGGGTCTTCGCTCAGCTGCGGGCTTCCTGATGGGGTGCGTTGCGACTCCGTCTCGAACACCTATACCCAATCCTCGCGAGGCGAGCTGCCCGGCCAAACGAAAGGCCTCTTTGGGTCCAAATCCCCGGGGGTCTCGCGCGAGCAGGCGTTGCATGAAGGCACGCGATCACTTGGTGCGCCGGCGGTCGCAGAGTCTATTGCGCCAGCACTCCATCGGACATCCCCTTCGGCGATGCCGATCCGCTCCCAGGCGCGGGTCCTGCGGGTATGGATCAAGCCGTGGGAAGACTCGGATGGTGACCTTCATGACCAATCCTTCGTCTATCTGCCGCTGGAAGAAGGGCGCTGGCTGCTGGACCGAAAGCAGCGCGAGATTCGCGAGGCTTACGCACCCGTACGGCCGTCGAACGCGCTGTCTTCCACGAACGCGCCATCACCGAGAGTTGCTGTGGGCAGCGGTGGCAATGTGGTGTCAACCTCGATGACGGTGCAGCCCGGCTCCGCGATCTCAAAGCTGGAGGCACAGCGCGACAGTGGTGACGCGGCCCGGATCGCGGAGACGATCCGCCGCTCTGCCGAGAAAGCCCGGGCCGACGAGCGGGCCAGCTCGGCGGGTACATCAGCAGGAGCCCCTGGTGGAAAATGACACGTCGGGCCACGCCTCAGTAGACGGCGGCAAGCAGACCGGCTTCTTTGAACAACTGCTCCAGCGGTTCAAGCATGAAGTGCTAGAGGGGCGGCCGGATCAAATGGCCACCTGGCTGCCCTATTGCTCTTATCTGCCCGACGAGAAAATCTTCGTCAACACCGAGACACTTGGTTTTGTACTGGAGGTGTTGCCGCAATCGGGCGCGGACGAGCGCATGGTGGAAATCCTGCTGTCCTTGTTCAGCGCGTGCCCGAAAGGCACGGCAATCCAGATGACGCTGGTCGCTACTCCGTACATCCTGACCACGCTGAAAAAATACGCTGCCCTGAGGCCGGACGACGCCGATCTTGAGGCGAAGTCGGTCGAATATGGTCGTACCGCTCGGAGTTCGAACATTTTCCGTTCTCTAGCGAGACGGCGCGCTGATTTCTTTCTTCGCGGCACGCGGAAATCGATCGCCAAAGGGTCCCACTACAACATCCGCGACTTCCGCCTGATGTTCAGTGTGTGCTTGCCGGGCAGTATCGCGGACATGACACGCCGCGACGAACTGATGGCCATGCGCGAGTCCATGGGCACGACGTTGAACGCGGGGGGATATCCCAACCGTTCTTTCGGTGCCAGTGATCTGATTACGTGGTGTGCCAATATCGTCAACCCGCATCGCCTCATGACCGCGCGCGCTCCCGCGATCCGGTACGACGACACGGTCGAGTTGCGGGAGCAAATGGTTGAACGCGACACCGTCCAGGTGGCGCAGCCAACGGGTTTGCGGTTCTCCACGTCGTCCCAGCCCGATGTCGAAGCGCGGTTCTATTCCATCAAGAATTACCCGGAAAACTTTGGTCTGTGGGGCATGAATGCGCTGATCGGTGACCTGATGCAGCCGGCGCTCCAGTACCCGTGCGCCTTCTTGATCTCAACCGGTATCGAGATCCTCGACCCGGCGGAAACGCGCACGCAGGTGCAAGCCAACCATGCACGAGCGATCCAGAACGCCTCGTCCTCGATGGCCAAAATCATGCCCGACGTCGGACGCAAGCTGGGTGACTGGGCGATGGCCGCACAGATTCTTGATGCCGGCGGCCAGCTGGTAGGTCTGTTCCATGAGGTCGGCATCTTCACCTCTCCAGAGAAGGCCATCGCCACAGAAGAAACCGTGCGTGCCATCTGGCGCGCGCGCGGATTCGAGTTGAACAACGACATGTACATGCATCGGCAGTCGTTGTTGTCGACCTTGCCGATGAGCTTGTCGCCCAGCTTCTACAACGACATGAAGCGCATGAAGCGCGTGTCACGCAAGACGATCGCGAATGCGGTTCACATGTCCCCTTTGATCGCCGAGTGGGCAGGGACGAAGACCCCGACGCTCATTCTCGGCGGGCGCCGTGGGCAGATCATGGGCATTGATCTGTACGACAACGACCAAGGCAACTACAACGCAGCCGTGATCGGAACCTCGGGGTCGGGCAAGTCCGTGTTTCTCAACGAGCTGGCCTGGTCATACCGTGCCTGCAACTCCCAGGTCCGGCTGATGGACCTCGGGCGGTCGTTTGAGAAGCTGTGCAACCGTGCGGGCGGCCAGTTCATCGAGTTCAACACGCGATCCAACATCTGTGTCAACCCGTTCTCGGTGGTGAAGGACATCAACACCGACCTCGCGATGCTCGCCCCGGTCATTGCCAAGATGGCGTCGTTGTCTCGGCCTCTCGAAGAGGTTCAGTACAAGGCGATCAATGCGGCGGTGATGCGGCTGTGGAAGCAGTACGGCCCCGAGATGACGATGACCTCCATGCGGGATCTCTTCAAAACCGGATCGCTGCCTGATCTTGAGATCCACAACGACTCCCGCCTGCGCGACCTCGCGGTGATGCTCGAACCCTATACCGCCGATGGACAGTACTCCCGATTCTTCAACGGCAAGAGCAACATTGACTTCACCAACGACTTCATCGTCATTGAGAACGAAGAACTTAAGCGCGCGCCCGATCTGAACACCGTGGTCAACATGATCCTGCTGTACCAGATCACGCAGGACATGTACCTCTCGCGCGAGCGCGGCGACCATCGCAAGAAGATTCTCATGATCGACGAGCTGATGCAGCAACTCGGCGACGGTGGCGGCGACGACGTGGTCAAGGCGCGGGTCATTGAAGAGGCTGCCCGGCGCGCGCGCAAGTATGGCGGCAGCCTCATCACCGCGACCCAGGGGGCGGACGACTACTACTCGTCCAAGCAGATGGAAGCGGCATTCCAGTTTTCGGACTGGGTGTTCTTGCTGCGCCAGAAAAGTGAATCCATCGATCTGCTCGACCAGAGAAAGCGGATCGCGATGGACGAGCACAAGAAGCGGATCCTCAAATCCTTGCGCACCGAGGCGGGGGCGTTCTCTGAGCTGTATGTGTTCTCGCCCATGGGCGAAGGCGTGGGTCGCCTGGTTCTCGACCCCTACACCTTGCTGTTGTTCTCTAACAAGGCGGAGGACAACCAGGCCATCGACCGCCGGCGCGCGGCGGGCATGAGCGTCGATGATGCGATCACCGACGTGCTGCGCGAACGAGGAGTGCATGTATGAATGCGAAAGCGCTTCTGTCGAATGTCGTCACGAGCGCCTGCGTCTGCAGTGCCATGTTCTTTGCCCACGATCGCTGGATCGCCGAGCCGGCGCCACGCTTGGGCGTGGTCGACGTGGCGAGTGTCTACCGGCTGAAGGAGAAGCAGCTGGTCGATATGGTGACGCCGGCTTCCGCCACCGAAGACGACAGGAAGAAGGCGGCCAGCATTGCCCTGGAATTCGGCAACAACCTTCCGGCGGCGCTGGACGATCTTTCAAGGGAGTGCGCCTGTCTGGTTCTGGTGAACCATGCCATCGCAGGCGGGGCCAGATCGCTTGCCGATCTGACGCCGGCCTTGTCGAAGCGGCTTGGTCTCTGATCAAGCTTCGTTCATGCAAGCGAGAACCTGATGTCGCAAACGCATTCACCGATCGTCCGAACCGCTCGCCGCCTGCGGGCAAGCGTGTCGGAAACGCTCAGGCACGTCCGCCGCAACGCAGGGCTTTACTTGTTGTTCGCTTTGCTGTGCGTCATGTTGAACCAGTATTTTGCGATGAACTGGACCGACAGTGTCGCCGCACGCTTGGCATGGATCGACCGTGGTGTCTTGCCACAGCGCGATGACATGGTGGTTTTTCGCTTCGAGGGCGAGGGGATTGTTGCGAAGCTGAACGGCATGCGATTCCTGAAGCATGTGAGAGGCGTTCCGGGCGATCGGGTGAAGGTTGTCGGCCGCACGGTCTATGTGAATGAAATCCAGGTGGGTGAGGCGCTTGAGCGGACGCCGAGCGGGAAGGTGTTGGATGCGATTGGGCCATTGGTCATTCCTCCGGGCTTCTACTTCATTGCGGGAGAAACCGTGACTAGCCTGGACTCGCGCTATGTACAGGTGGGCCTCGTCCCTGCTCGCCGGATCGAAGGTCGGGCGGTCCCGCTGCTTTAGGAAGGATCTATGGACACGTTGTTCAACCGTTATGTCGTTTCGGCCTTCCTTGCCCTGATTGCGTTTGTTCCGAGCGTGTCGCCGGCGCAGGATCTGGGCGCCGTGGGGCCGGTATACGAGATCAAAGAGCCGCATGCCATTGAGTACATCAAAGAGACGCTCCTGAAGAAGCAGCGCAGCGGCGAACTGGCGAAGTGGGAGGAGGAGTCCAAGCAGCGCGTGATTGCGGGTATACGCAATCCGCAACCGGTTCCGGGCATCACTCGGGCTGACGCCGCGAGAACCTTCTATTACGACCCAACCTTCGTGCTTCACGAGAACATCATCGATCATCAAGGCAACATCCTTTATCCCGCTGGTTTCACGAAGAACCCGCTCGAAGTGTTCTCGCTCAGCAAGCACATCCTCTTCTTCGATGCCAGGGACCGCAAGCAGGTCGCTATGGCGCGCCAGTTGATCACGCACTACAAGGGCCGAGTCGCGCCCATATTGGTGGGTGGCTCTTACCTGGATCTGATGCGCGAATGGAAGCTGCGCGTGTTCTACGACCAGTACGGCGAGCTGACCGAACGGTTCGGCATTACCAAAGTGCCCGCACTGGTCAGCCAGGAGGGCTTGATGCTTCGGATCGACGAACTCAAGGTGGAGGGTTGATGCGATGAGAAAGATACTGCTCCGACTGGTGGCCGTCGTTCTGACTCTCGCTCTGCATAGTGCGTGGGCCGTCAGCCCGTCAGGGAGGATGACGACTTGTCAGGGGAAATTCCCCAACCCGGTCACCGACGTGTGCTGGTCTTGCGTCTTCCCGATCAGCATCTTCGGTGCCTCGATGGGCGACGGGCAAGATATTCCTGGTGACAACGGAAGCCCCACCTGTGTCTGCCCCGCGCCGCCGCCCTTGTTCAAGCGGATCGGTGCGACCACTGGGTACTGGGAGCCCGTGCGATCCGTCGATATCACACGTAAGCCCTTCTGCCTGGTGGGCCTTGGAGGAATCGACATGGCCGGCTCGGGAGGCGGCAGCGACCAGGGGGATGCAGGCGATGGCGGCTTTCTGCCCGCGCCCGAGCATTCGCGCTCGCATTCCGGCGAGGAAGGCGGGGGCAGCTTCTACCAGGCGCATTGGTACTCGAACCCCGTGATGTACCTCCTCGAAATCATCACCGACGCCAACTGCGTGGAGTCGGGTTCCATGGACGTCGGCTTCATGACCGAGATTGACTTCACCTGGAACGACGATGAGATGACCAACATTCTCAACTTCGAGTCTTCACTCTTCGCGAACCTCCTGACACAGGCAATGTGCGCCATAGACTGCCTCCTCGCGAGCATTGGGCTTCCCGTCGTTCCGATGTATTGGTGCAACGGGTGCAACGGCAGCAACTTCCCGCTGAATGGATACGTGCAGACACACATCGGCGGCATTCAGGCGGCCTCGCTCATCTCGTCTCGCTTGACTTACCGGCTGCAACGGTTGGGTATCAACAAGAAGCATCACTCCTATGCGGCCGTGTGCGGGTCCATTCGCTCTCCTGTGATTGACAAGGTCGCCTACAAGCAGCAGATCCAGTACCCCAGGGTTCAAACCGAGAAGGCTCCCTACTGTTGCAACTGGCAAGGCGGAACGACCACGCTGTCCGGCGCTGGCAAAGAGTTCCCCTACTCTGGCGAAGACTTCAGCCTGTTCATGTTTCGCAAGCGCGTGTGCTGCACGTTGTGAGGAGATCATCGTGTTGTGGTCCACATTGATTAAAAGCGCTGTACTGGCCGGACTCGTCGTCGTGCTGCCAACGGGCGCGCCTCTGGCGCAAGTAACACCCAGGCTGACGGAGGCAGACATGGAACGTGCTCGCCAAGATGTGCAGCGCGCGCTAGAGCAACTCACACCGGAGTTCATAGAAAAAACGCGCAAGGAGCAGCTCCAACAACTGGAGCCGCTCTCCGCCACAAGTGGCTATACAGCTCCGCGCATGGACGCGTTGCCCGTTCCCCTTGTCAAACCCAATGTTGATATCGCTTCGCTCAGCCGGGAGTTCATGGAGCGCAATCCGGAGATCCTTCTTCAAGGTCTGAACCTGAAGCCGCGTTTGTTCGTGTTTATCACGTTGGCAATGCCCGCCGAATCGATCAAACCACTGCTGGCGCAGGCGGAGCAAGCCAACGCAACGGTGGTGCTGCGAGGGTTTGTCAATAACTCGCTCAAGGAAACCACCGCGGCTTTGCAGAAACTGATGGGTCAAGGCAGGGTCGGGGTGCTGATCGATCCAGAGGCGTTCGACCGCTACGGCGTGCGCAACGCGCCGAGCTTCGTTCTGACGAAGGCGCATTCGGGGTCGGCCACGCCTTGCCTGGACAAGGTGTGCGCGCAGGCCAGCGGATTTGCCCTGGTCTCGGGCGACGTGAGCATTGAGTACGCCCTGGAGCGAATCGAACAGCGTGCCAAGGAGTTCAAGCCGGAAGTCCAGCAATTCCTCACCTTGATCAGAGGCTGACATGTACAAGTACCTACTGACCATGGGCCTGGCAGCACTTCTGGCCCTGGCGTCGCCGGTTGCGCAGGCTCAGGCGTCACAGCGCAACACCGAGATACACGAGAACAGCAAAGCGTCCGCAAAGGGCTTGCTGGGCATGTTGAACGACCTCGTCATGGACGGGCAGGGGGCGTCCAGGGTGCCACAAGGCCATGCGATCGACCCGGATGCCGTGCGAGGCGCTGGCCTGGCGGAGCTGGCATTGCTGCAATGCTACGAGCTGGTACTGCAACTGCAGATCCCCCAGACCGAAGTACCCGAGGAGTGCCAACCCATGCTCAATCCCATGGCCATGGGCTCGGCGGGCTTTGGTTCTGAGCTGACCTCCGCCACCTCGTCGATGGTGCTTCAAATCTGCGCATGGCTTTGGTTGTCGGAACAAGCACCTGAGAATCCGCTGCAAAAACACTGCGAAACCATCTTGAATGCTTACGGGAACCTTGATGAGTTGATTCAGCAGCGGGACGAACTGCGCGCGAATCTGCAGATGGAGGTCAATGTTACTGATACGCACCGCGGTGACTACACGCTTTCCAGTGCGTCCATCGAGGGCAGCTACGACGCATGCGGGGTCGAAACACGCCAGTTGGCCCCCGAGCAGTACGAAGACGAGGTCTGCATCATCCAGCGCGAGGTTCAGTCTCGGCCGAACACCTGCAACAAGACACTGCAGACGACGGTTCAGTGGCACTGCCCCGCAGGTGCGGTCTCGGGGCCCACCCGCACGCGCGTCGGTACGCTTTCCCGCGAAGGGGCATACAGCTGCGAAGTCGAGATTCCCGAAATCGTGCATCGGTGCCCGAGCGGCTGGACAGGCCCCACCGGAGGCGCTCACATGTGCACAGATCCGGCCTCAGGTGTGACACGCACCGCCACGCCAGTGACAGAAATGCGCCGCAGTCAGCGCGACGCCACGTACACGGTGAACCACCGCTGGGAGGGTAATTGCGCGAACTACGAAGCCAACACGCCAGCAGTGGCCCGCCAGCTGCCAGGCTTCGCCGAACTTCCTCCGATGGAGGCTTTCGATACCAGTCCAGACACACCGCGCTGCTCACTCGGCGCTGCCGTGTGCTCACGGGCCGGGGGGGTTGAAGTCATCAATGACGTTCCGGTGTCTCGGCCCTGCCTCGCCTACGAAGAACAGTTCACCTGCATGACCAACACCTGGGTCAACAGCTGCGCTGTCGATGCGTCTTGCACCGCGCCAGACCAGCTGACGTGCACGCGGTGGGACAACTATTCGAACCCGCGCTCCTGCACGCAGTGGGATGCGACGCGCCGCTGCCGCACTCAGGAAGCGGTGACGGTTCAGCAAACCAATTGCGCGAATCAACGCTTCTGCCCCAATGGGCTCTGCTACGACTCGGGACATGAGCCCGACAGAGACATGGGATGGGTCGCTGCGATTTTCCAGACGGGCGCTCAGGCAGGCCGCTATTTCAGCGCCAACGACATGGAGGTGTTCAAGGGATATCTCAATCAGTGCCACAACATCTCCACCTTCGGGTTGTTCAACTGTTGCGACAAGAACAAGCTTGGCGAACTCCTTTACAAGGCGACGCACATCGCCGAAGGGATGAAAAAAGGGGGCGGCGGAAGCAGCCCGACAGACGAGAACGGCGTCCCCATGACCAATGACAAGACGCGGGACTTCCTGTTCGCGGCCGACAACTCCGGCTCCCTGGCTGCATCGGTGCGCGCCATCGATTCCATGAGAGGCTCCGCCTCGGAGGTTTGGACCGACCTCAAAGACCAAGACTACAAGGGCGTCGCGAAAACGATCTTCTACAGCGGCCCCAAGAAGCTGGCGGAAGACATCCACAACACCCTGATGGATGCGCTTACCGAAGTCTTGACCCTGTTTGGCCTGCTGAACGGGTGCTCCGACACCGACCGGGTGGTGGCCGAGAAGCGCAAGGAAGGCTTGTGCGTGACGATTGGCGACCGATGCGAGACACGGTTCTGGCCATTCGACTGGTGCATCGAGAGCATCCGTCAGCAATGCTGCTTCAACTCGCTGCTGGCCAAGATCATCAACAGCGAAGGGCGCAAGCAGATCCTGCGGATGGACCCGGACGGCCTCGGCCGCTCTCTGTTCCCACCCAACACCACGCAGGAGGAGCGGCGCTTTGGTGCGGTCGGTAGCGCGAACTGCCGCGGCTTCAACATTGAACAGATGCAAGCGATCGATCTCTCCCAAATCGACTTGACACCGTTCATTGCAACCTTGATGCCCAAAGACCTCGATACAACAGAGCGGAAGGGGCAACTGGTGGCGTCGGCGCTCGAGATGTTCAGAAAGGGCTGCGGCGGGTCCGAGCAATGTGCAGACGGCGACAACCCATTCGCCTCGGCTGCGGCCAAATCGGACGACGGTCGCGTGGAAGGTGTGGAAGAGACGCTGCAGTCCGTTCAACCCCTGCTCAGGCGCGCCTTCGAGAACCCCCTGCAGACGTTCTCCCAGCGCGTGGACAACCACGACCTGCGGTTGCTATCCAAATGGCGGTTCCACAAAGACGACATTCCCGTCACGGCCACGGTGCGTTCCCTGTCGAACCATCCAATGCTGCCCAACTGCAAGCTGATGAGCGTGAACTTGGAGCGCCCTTCGGTGCAGCGAATTATTCAGAAGACGCATGAAATGGCGCCGAGCGGCCATTGGATTCCTCTGCCGGAAGCGGCAAACGTGACTGAGGAGGTCAACTACCCCGGCTGGGAGCAGATCTACTCCATCTACTACTGCGCGGATGGCTCCATGCACGGCTCCAGCCTGTGACGCGGAAAGGCATTGGCGATGACATCTCGAATCCTCAACTGGTTGGCGGCGATCTGCTTGGTGCTTCCCTTGGGGGCTCAGGCGCAAGGGTCGGCGCCTGAGAGCGGGCTGGACGACGACGCCGAAGTGCAGCGGGAATACTGGGACGACATGAACCGCGGCTGGTTTTTCTACGAGCGCAAGCCCCAGCGCGCGAAGAGCAAGCCGGTGATGCCTGCCCTTGCGCCGCAGACGGCCGAACCCGCGCCGTCCTCGCCCGCCAAGCACCCGGATCTCGTCCGCTTCGATGATTTGCAAAAGCGCGTCGAAACTACCCGGAACATCGCCATCATCAATCCCACCGAAGAAAACCTCCGAAGCTTTCTCGAGACCCAGCAAGAAGCGCTCGACTTGTCGGCGAACTTCGCCTTCCGATCGGAGCGCGTCGTCTGGGCAACGCCCACGCTCGACCCGTCGACGCGCGGCGAAGCCCGGCCCACGAGCGCGGCCGGGATGTATATGTACGACGAGGAACAGCGGCGCCGCCTTGCACGCAAATGGGCGGAGCTGAAGGAAACCCACGCGTTCTTCTACTTCTATCGAAGTGACTGCCCCTACTGTGCGCAGTTCAGCCCAACCTTGCGCTACTTCAGCGACCGCACCGGTATCACGGTGCTGGCGATCTCCATGGATGGTGGCAGCATCGCCGAGTTTCCGGATGCCATGCCCGACAACGGCATTGCGGCCAGCCTCGGCGTTGAACAAGTGCCGGCGCTGTACATGGCCCAGCCGAGCTCCGGTCGGGTGCTGCCGGTGGGTTATGGCGTCATTTCCCCCGTCGATCTGGAGCGGCGTGTCGATCTGGTGACCCGGCCCGATGCAGAGCAGGCAGTTCCATCGACGCTCCGGCATCTGAGCGCGTCCCAGTTGTTGAAGTAACGCGTTCCGCACGAAAGGGTTTCACCATGGCGAATCGATACAACCTTCAACGGGTCAAGAGATGGGTCAGCGTTCTCAGCATGGTGGCGGGCGTAATGTTGAGCGCCGATCACGCGACGGCTCAGCCAGTGGCCGACCGGATCAGGACCGATATGCAGGCACTCTATCAAGGGCTGTCGGGCGCGGCCAACCAGGTCGCGAGCAACACCATGATCAATGCGCCCGGGGCGTTCCACGGCCAAACCTACAACACCTACACCGGCGGCAGTCTGATGCTGCGAACGCCCTCTAAGAACATTCAGCTCGCCACCATCGATATGCCGCGATTCGCTGCGGGATGCGGCGGCATTGATATGCACTTGGGCGCTATGTCGCACCTGAGTGGTGATCAGCTTGTGCAGTTCATTCAAACAGCCGCGGCCCAAACGCCCGGCGTGCTGGCGCAGGTTGCCATCAGCGCGATCACGCCCTTGCTCGCCGGCCGGCTGGAGTGGGCCAAAGGGATCATCGACCGCATCAATGGTTTCAACCTCAACAGTTGCCAAGTAGCGAAAAGCACGGTCGATGGCCTCGCTGGCGCCATGACGATGGCCAATAACTCCAGTTGTATCGATACCGCCATGTATGTCAGAAACATGAGCGCGGCTGAGGCGCAGGCGGAATGCCAGAACTCGAATCAACAGAATGCGATGTTGCAGCAGGGGAAGGCGCACAACCCGAACATGGTTCCGTTCACAGGGAACTTTGTCTGGGAAGCGTTGAAGAAATCGGGTGCCGGGCTGTCTCGGGAGGAGCGCGAACTCATCATGAGCGTCGTTGGTACCGTCAACTTCTACGGCACCAATCCACCGCGCGACGGTGTCGTCTTGCCGACAGGGGATGGTGCGGTCCCGACGAGTGGCGATGGCATGCGGTCGGCAAACGTTCCGCCCAAAACGTTCGTTGCCACGGTGACCGATCTGCACACCCTGCTGTGGGGCCATGAGGATGGCGCGAACCCCGACACGGTGCAGTTGGATGTCTATCGATGCCCCGCGTCACTACCTCCCCAGGCCCCTTCAACCGAGCCGAACGATCCGTGCTGGATACCCAGCGTCGCGCGCATTTCGATGCCGTCGTTCGCAGCGCAGGTCGAGGCGGATCTCAACCAGATCATTGACCGAGTGGAAGACGGAGACCAACCTCTGACGGCGTCGCAGGTGTCTTTGTTGAACAGGACCACGTTGCCCGTGTGGCGGATGATCAATATTGGCACCCAAACGCCGGGTTCGTCGATCGCCCGCAGCTTGGTCGCTCAGTACAAGGAGATCATTGCGGCTGACTACGTCTACGTTCTGATGTCCAGCTATGTCAAGGCGGGGTTGAAGGCGATGAACCAGCAATTCAATCTCACGACGGCTCAAGCCGATCACATCCAACGCATCATCGGTTACACAGCGCATCAGACCGACGAAATCCGAGCGCAACGCGACGCGTTTCAGGCCAAGCTGACGAACATGAACTCGCTGTCGCAAGAACTGGAAACCATCGAGCGCAATCTGCGTGCCAACATGCCCACTCAAGTGGCGGGCATGCTTTCAATGCCCGGTGTGCTCAGTGGCAACTGACCCGCAGATGCCGGGTCGGTGAAGGGGTAGGTCATGAACGAAACACTCGACATCGTCACATACGGCAACGTGCGGATACTGGCCGGCGTGCTGCGAGCCATCGCTTATCTCTTTGCGACGCCCAGCATGGCCAGCATGATTGCCGTGGCGGTGGGTGTCGGGTTCATTGGGGCGCTCATCGCCTACATGGTCGCACCGCACAAGTTGCAAGGCTGGTGGTGGCTGGCATCCGTGCTGGCGGTGCAGTGTGTGTTGCTGCTGCCGAAAGTCAACGTCCATGTCATCGACCGCCTGACCTACGACGCTCCACAGTTGGTCCAGAGGGTGCCAGCGGGTCTGGCGTATGTGGCCTCCTTCACGTCCAGGATCGGAGATGCGGTCACCGAGAATTTCGAGACAACATTCAGGGACCCTGCGTGGTCGCCTACTGTGCCGCCGGGCCTCAGCGCCTGGGACCAGCTGACATTCCGCGCCAACGGCGTCATGTTCGGCAACAAGGTGATCCGAGAAGCGTCGAAAGTCAAATACCCCGGCATCGACTTCCGGTTCAACCTCAATCAGTATCTACAGCTGTGCCTCTTTCCCGAGATAAATCTTGGCAGAATCCCGCCCACGACATTTCGCAGTACCACCGATCTTTGGAGTGATTTCGTTGGCGAGCCCCTTGCCAATCCCGCCCGGTACGCGGTGAACCATGCGCAACGCATCGTCAGTTGCCGAACACTGCAACAGTGGCTTCGAGATCACATCACAGCGCAAGAGAACCAAGCGAGTTTCAGGCTGGCGATGTTGTTGAACGCCGCGACGCCGGGCGCGACGACGCCGGACCACATGGCGCAGCTGGAGCAAGCGTATCTGCGCAACCATCTGGCCGGGGCTGCCGGCGACGCGGCCAACCTCATACGACAGAACGCGCTCATCAACGCGATCGGCGACGCCACGTCATCGATGAGCCAGCGCCTCAATGATCCGTCTGCGGTCTTGCTCGGCAACGCGGATAGCCAGGCGAAAGTCAGCCAGAACACGGCTTGGATCACGTCGGGGAAGCTGGCGGAAGAAACCCTGCCCATGATCCGCAACGGGATCGAAGCCATTCTGTATGCGGCCTTCCCGATCGTGATCATGGCCATGTTTCTGACGAACGGGCAGAGCACGGTCCGATTGGCGAAGTCTTACCTGGGAAGCTTGCTCTGGATTCAAATGTGGCCCCCCTTGTTCGCGGTACTCAACTACATGGCCACCGCTGTGAGTTCCCAGAACCTGAAAGCGGCCGGGGCGATACCCGGTGGGGGTAGCGGAGTGTCCATCATGACGCACGCGAACATCTACAACAATGCGGTGTCCGACATGGCCGTGGTCGGCTATCTGGTGATGAGTGTTCCCGTGTTGGCCTGGGCGCTGATCAAGGGCATGGACTCCATCGCCAGCGGGGCACTGGCGGGTGCGAGCATGTTCGCGGGAGCTTCGAGTGGTGCGTCCACCATGGCATCCACCGCATCCATCTCGCTGGGCAATACGACGATGGATCAAGTGAACACCGCGCCCTCCAAGCGGGATGGATTCATGACCCGCGAAGATGCGAGCGGAACCACGACCCAGGCGCTGGACGGCAGCGGATTCAACAGCGCCCAGATGCGCCAAAGCAATATTGGCATCGATGCCAGCTTCGTCAAGAGCAAGGCAGCAGCGATGCAGCAGCGGGCGGAGTCGGCATACGAGGCAGGCCAGAGCGTGACGCAGAGCATGCGCGAGTCCTTTGGCACCACGTTCTCGGAGATCAACTCGCTCGACGCTACGCGCTCTTTGAGCAGCATCGCTCGGGAGCGGCAGGGATCGGCAACAGTGGGGGCGGACGGAACATCGACAACGAGCACCAAAAGCGCCTTCGACGGCGGGGACGTTGCAGATTCGGGTGGAAGTTCGAAAGCCTCCAAGGCTGGGTCCTCCGAAAGAAATTTCACCAACGAAGGAACGAGCGGCTCGATCGGCGGCAGTTTGGGCCCGTTCGGTGGTGTGTCCCAGAGCGTGGGTCGAGGCACAGAAAAGACCGGGACCGATTCGCAGGAGGAGTCGGCCTTCCACGAGAAGATTGCCAAGTTCGCGCAGGGATACAAGAACTCCGACGATGTGAGCAAAACACTCTCGTCGATGAAAACATTCATGGAGTCCACCGAGTTCCAGCAGGCGCGGGAAAGAAAGGACGCGCAGGCGATGCGCTTTGCTGCCGGGTACGAGGAGGCGCTCGAACTGCAAGGATCCCGCGAGGCGAGCTTCAGGGAAAGCGAGCGGCTTTCGTCGCTTGCGACCGACATGGATCAGAAGTCCGCCACCATGGCTGTGAGCCTGAACAATGCCGTGTACACGATGATGAACCAGGATGGCACTTATGGAGAGCACGTCTCCGACATGCGTTCGAACGTACCACGAGCGGCGGAGCGCGTGGAGGGCTACGCCAACCGCGTCTTCGAATCCATGGGGGATTCGAGCTTCGGCAGCGGTGGACCGACGGCTTTCGGGCGCCCCAGCCGCGCCGTGGAGTCACGGCTTGAGGCTGAAGGGGATATCGCTCCGGAGAGGGTGGAGTCGTTCAGAGATCGGCACCCCATGTCGGTGACCGATCCCGAAGCGCCTGGCAGGACGCCTTTGGCCAATACGAGCGACGACGAGGCATTGGCGCCGCGGCGCCAGCAGTTCGAATCGACTGTGAAGAGCGCCGCAGCTCAGCGTGGTTTGGGTTCAGTGGGATCTCGAGGTGGGGGCGCCGCGCCTGCGCCGGCCGCCGGGATGAAAGACGTCACGGACCAGGTGGCTCAGGCCGACTATGACATCAAAGGACAAACGTACGAGAGGCGGGATGACGTCAATGCCGAACTGAGGGGCTCCGAGCACAATGCTGTCACGCCGCAACAGGTCGATGGCCAGACCCCAGACCCCGTATCGAAAGTCTTGAACGGGATGAAGGCACCCTCGTGGTTCGTCGGTCGCAAATGACGCGATTCTTTCCACCGCTAAACAAAATGGGTGATGAATATGTCGAGTATTGAAGCAGCTGGTGAAGTGGGCTCCCAGCAAAGGGCGTTGATCACGGAACTGATCGAAGAGTTGCGTGCGGGCCGCAAAGACGCGCTCGAGATGGCGAAGGAGCGCAGCAGGGAGCGGCGCTGGAAAACATTCTCCCGGCTGGTTTTCCTGCTAGTCCCCATGTTCGTGGGTGTGGTGTATGCGGTGATTCTGGCGTCACCTTTCGAGTGGCTGACGTTCTCCCGTGCGGATGCCGTTGGCGTTGTCAGGATCGAGGGCAGCATCGCCTCCGGAGAGACGGCATCGGCGGACAAGGTGGTGGCGGCGTTACGCCGTGCGTTCGAAGCCGACAATGTCAAAGCCGTGGTTCTGTCCATTGACAGCGGCGGTGGCGCCCCGGTGGAGGCGGAGCGCATCAACGCTGCGGTGTCCGCGTTGCGTCAGAAGCATTCCAAGCCCGTGGTGTCGGTGATCCAGAGTGCCGGGGCTTCCGCGGCTTACATGATCGCCATGCATACCGACAAAGTGTATGCCGGGAGGTACAGCTTGGTGGGGTCAATCGGTGCCGTGGTCAGTGGCTGGGAACTACACCGCGCTCTGGAGCGGCAAGAGGTTTCACATCGAACCTACGCATCAGGACCGCTGAAGTCGATGCTGAATCCGTTCGCCCCGATGTCGAATGAAGCGGATGCCAAGGCGCAAGAGCTGGTGTCTCAGATCGGGGCCCGTTTCGAAGAGGAACTGCGTGCCAAGCGCGGGGAGCATCTCAAGGCAGGTACTGACTACGGCACGGGCGAGTTGTGGAACGGGGCGCAGGCCAAAGCGCTCGGCCTCGTCGACGAAATCGGCACCCTGGAAGAGGTGATTGCCAACAATTGGGGGCTTGATGCAAAGGAGTTCGGCCCCAGAGCCAATCACCTCGGCATTCTCGGGGCGTTTTCGCGGCAGGTCGTCGATTCCGTGACGCGCGCGAGTTTGCGCCCAGGCATCGAGTTGCGTTGAATCACATCGACAGATTTCAGGCTTGATCGTGCCGAGGCAGTTGGTACGATCGCGGCTGATATCTTGGTTTTCCATGCCGCGCATGTGAACTTGCTAACCGGTCAGCCCTTGACATCCGGTTAGGCTCTTCGAGCCAGGGTTTGCCTGCGCCAGCAGGCATATGAGATGCAGCAGGTTCACCTGCTGCTCGGTGTTGGATCTGACCGCCCCCTAAAGGACGCGCCAACCTCGACGAGGCTCTCATGAACACGCCGCGTGCGTCGAACATGGGAGCCTGGGCCGCCCTTTCCTGCACCGGCTCGTTTGACATCGAAAGGTGTTTCGCCGCGTGCCACAACTGTCTTTGCATCTGCCGCCGTGCAGATGCTGAAGTGGCTTCACAAAGTCGTCTCACTTTGCTTATTGATCCCAAACGTTAGAACCCAACAAGTAGGTGCCATGTGGCTGCCATACCCGTGAATTTGATGTATGAGAACCAGATCCTTGATCTACTTTCCAAAGCTGATTCCGTCGAGCTTGCGCCGGTTTCTTTCCTGATCGCTCGTTGTCAGTTGGTTCGCCTAGATCGTGCTGTGTATTTCGGAGCCGATCGGCGAATTTGGCTCACCGTCATGCTGAGCGGTGTGGTGCTCGAAGAGCGCAAGCGCTTTCGTGTGTTCTTGGTCAATCCTCCTCAAATGGACATTCTGGCCAAGGCACTCATGAGCGCAGGCACTGAGGTCGTCGTGACCCGTTTGGTACCTGCCACTGTTTCAGCTTTGTCCATGATGGAAGTCGATGAACCCGACGGAACCACCGTTGTCATTCTGGCGAAGGCTATCGAGCCAGTTGCCAAGACATTGGCCGACCTTCTTGGGCTGACGAGGCTGCTCTGATTTGCACCTGTCACGGCGACCGATTTTCGGTCGCCGTGACAGCGCTGTGAGCAAGAATAACAACAGCAGTCAGCTGGAATGCATCAGTTTTCACCATTCCAATTGGATGAAAACAGCGCGCACCCTCGGTTGCTTGGCATCCGAGTAAGCCATGTGAGGCTGGCGCAGACGCGACTCCATGTACTCGGCGAGTGGAGCACGAAGGATGCTAGCGCGCAAAGGAGGGTGCTTATACTTTGCGATCAAGCTGCCCGCCCGGCAGTGGCGCCCCATCTCAAAGGGTTCAGATCGCGTGTTGTGGACTTGAGCACCGTGAGGGTGCGCGAGGAGCACCCGTACCGGTTCAGGTTCGTCTATGCCACACCTGGAAATCGATCCGCGAACTCCAAGGCGACAGCGCTTTCGGAGCGCGGGATGCGGTGAAGATCAAAGGCCGGTCGTCCGGCATGGATCGCGGGCGGGAGCTTTCTCCGGTGAACTGGTTGCTTCAATGACTCTAGACTTATCGATTCTGTATGAATATCGGTATGGTTCCCATGCTGTACCACCTGGGGAGAGCAAGTCCATGCAACGGTTGGGTTTGAAACGGGCGATGGCATGGTGGGCCATGGCCATGGCCATGTGCGCCGTGACGGGCGCGTTCGCGAACACGCCGCTCAAAGTGTTGCGCTACGCATTTCCCGTGGCCGAGACCGGTTTCGATCCCGCCCAGGTGAGCGACCTCTACTCGCGCATCGCCACCGCACACATCTTCGAGGCGCCGCTCGCCTACGACCACCTGGCCCGCCCGTTCACGCTGCGCCCGGCCACGGCGGCCGAAATGCCTGAGGTCTCGGACGACTTCACCACTTTCACCTTCCGCATCAAGCCGGGTATTTACTTCGCCGACGACCCGGCGTTCAAGGGCCGCAAGCGCGAGCTGGTGGCGCAGGACTACGTGTACTCGCTCAAGCGCGTCTACGACCCGGCGGTGAAGTCGCCGCTGCTGTCGTCGCTGGAGAACGAGGGCATCATCGGCCTGCAGTCCTTGCACGAGGCGGCGCTGAAAAGCGGCAAGCCGTTCGACTACGACAAGGAGGTCGAGGGCATTCGCGCACTCGACCGCTATACCTTCCGCGTGAAGCTGCGCGAGTCGCGCCCACGGCATCTGTACCTGTGGGCGGCGCGCGATGTGTCGTCCGGGGCGATGGCGCGCGAGGTGGTCGAGCACTACGGCGACAACATCATGGCCCACCCGGTCGGCACGGGGCCGTTTCGCTTGGTCGAATGGCGGCGCAGTTCGCGCATGGTGTTCGAGCGCAATCCGAACTACCGCGAAGACGTCTACGACGCCCAGCCCAATGCCGACGACGCCGAGGGCCAGGCGCTGCTGGCGCGTTTCAAGGGCCGGCGCCTGCCGATGATCGACCGCATCGAGATCTCGGTGATCGAGCAGGCGCAGCCGCGCTGGTTGTCGTTCCTCAGTGGCGAGCAGAATTTTCTGGAGCGCCTGCCCAACGAGTTTGCCGACCAGGCCGTGCCCGGCGGCGAACTGGCGCCTCACCTCGCCAAGCAAGGCATCCACCTGTTCCGCGGCCTTGGTTCGGACGTGACGCTCACCGTGTTCAACATGGACGACCCGCTGGTGGGCGGCTACACGCCGGAACAGGTGGCGCTGCGCCGGGCGATCGGCCTGGGCACGAACGTCCAGCGCGAGATCCAGACCGTGCGCCGCGGGCTGGCCATCCCGGCCCAGGGGATCATGACGCCCGGCACCTCGGGATACCGGCGGGACCTGCGCACGGAGGGCGGTGAATACAGCCCGGCCCGCGCCCGCGCGCTGCTCGACACCTACGGCTACGTTGACCGAAACGGCGACGGCTGGCGCGAACGGCCCGATGGGCGAGCGCTGGTGCTGGAGATGGCCACGCAATCGGATGCATCGTCGCGCCAGCTCGACGAGCTGTGGAAGAAAGACATGGACGCGCTGGGCTTGCGCGTGACGATGAAGGTGGCGCAATGGCCTGAGAACCTCAAGGCCGTGCGTGCCGGCAATTTCATGCTGTGGCGAGTGGGCTCCAGCGCCGCATCGCCCGACGGGCAGGGCGCCCTGGAACGCGCCTACGGCCCTTCCACCGGCAAGGGCAACATCGCGCGCTTCCGGCTCGACGCATTCGACGCGGTCTACGACAAGATGAAGATGCTACCCGACGGGCCTGAGCGCGAGGCGCTGTTCGACGAAGCCACCAAGCTGATGGTGGCCTACATGCCCTACCGCCTGGGGGTTCACCGCATCGTCAATGACCTCGGCTCGGCCGAGGTGATCGGCTACCGCCGCCCGGCGTTCTGGCTGGACTGGTGGCAGTACATCGACATCGACCCTTCGCAGAAAGCCCCTTGACATGCTGCCCGAACCACAGATTCTTCGCTACACGCGCTGGCTTGCAGACAACCGCGGCCTCGCGTTCGACCCCGCGACGGTGGAAGGTTATGACGCGTTGTGGCAATGGTCCACCCGCGACCTCGATGCCTTCTGGCGCTCCATCTGGGACTTCCACGGCATGCAGTCGCCCACGCCGGCGCGCGCCGTGCTCGAGCAGCCCGCGATGCCCGGCGCCGTGTGGTTTCCGGGTGCGCAGGTGAACTACGCGCAACAGGTGTTCCGCCACGCCGATGCGGCGCACGCCGGTGGCCATCCGGCCATCGTGTTCCAGAACGAACGCCTGCGTGCGCGTGGCGAGCTGGTCACGCTCAGCTGGCCCGAACTGCGCCGCCAGGTCGCCTCGCTGGCCGCGCATCTCGTGCGGCTGGGCGTGCAGCGCGGCGACCGGGTGGCCGCCTTCCTGCCCAACGCGCCTCAGACCGCGGTGGCCTTTCTCGCTGCGGCGAGCCTGGGCGCGGTGTGGTCGCTGTGTTCGCCCGACATGGGGCCGGTGGCGGTGCTTGATCGCTTCCGCCAGATCCAGCCCAAGGTATTGATCGCCTGCGACGGCTACGTCTACGGCGGCGCGGCGCACGACCGGCGCGGTGTGTTGCAAGGCTTGCTCGACGAGCTGCCCAGCGTGCGCGAGGTGGTGTTGTGGCGGTACCTTGACGACGCCGCCGACCCGCAGGCGCTGGCCTGTGCCGGCCGGCGCGCACACGACTTCGCCGCGCTGACCGCGGACGACGCCACGCTCAGCACTGCCTGGCTGCCGTTCGACCACCCGCTGTGGGTGGTGTACTCCAGCGGCACCACCGGCCTGCCCAAGCCCATCGTGCATGGGCACGGCGGGGTGATGATCGAAGCGCTCAAGGCGAACTCCCTGCACAACGACCTGGGCGCCAGTGTCGATACCGGCGATCGCTACCACTGGTACAGCGCCACCGGCTGGATCATGTGGAACTCGCAGATGTCGGCCTTGCTTGGCGGCACCACCATCTGCCTCTACGACGGCAGCCCGAGCGGCGGCGCCCACGCCACCGGCGGCGCGCACGACTGGACCACCCTGTGGCGGTTCGCTGCCGATGCGGGCGTCACGTTCTTTGGCGCGGGCGCGGCGTTCTATGCGAGCTGCCTCAAGGCCGAGGTGCGGCCGCTCGATCATGTCGCCTTGCCGAAGCTGCGCGCCGTGGGCTCGACCGGCTCGCCGTTGTCGATCGACAGCTACCGGTGGATCCACGCCAACCTGCCACGTCCCGGCGGACGCCCGATCTGGCTCAATGCACTCTCGGGCGGGACCGACTTCGCCGGGGCTTTCATCGCCGGCCTGCCCACCTTGCCCGTGGTGGAAGGCGAGATGCAGTGCCGCTGCCTCGGCGCCGCCGTGCATGCCTGGGACCCGCAAGGCCAGCCGCTGATCGACGAAGTGGGCGAGCTGGTCTGCACGCAGCCCATGCCGTCGATGCCGCTGTACTTCTGGAACGATACCCCGCAGCCGGGTTCGCGGGCGGGCCCCCGCTACCTCGACAGCTATTTCGACATGTTCCCCGGCGTCTGGCGGCATGGCGACTGGATCCGCATCACCCCGCGCGGCGGCTCCATCATCTATGGACGCAGCGATGCCACCATCAACCGCTACGGCATCCGCATGGGCACCGCCGAGTTGTACCGCGCGGTGGAGTCGCTGCCGGAGGTGCTCGACAGCCTGGTGGTCGATCTGGAGTACCTCGGGCGCGAAAGCTACATGCCGCTGTTCGTCGTCCTGCGCGACGGCCTCGTGCTGGACGAGGCCTTGACGAAGAAAATGCGCGGCCTGATCAAGGATGCACTGTCGGCGCGCCACGTGCCGAATGAGATCTTCCAAGTGAGCGCGATTCCCCGCACGCTGTCGGGCAAGAAGATGGAGTTGCCCGTGAAGAAACTGCTGATGGGCACGCCGGCCGAGCAGCTGTTCAAGCTCGATGCCATGGCCAATGCCGACTGCGTGCCATGGTTCACCGAGTTCGCGAGGCGGCGGGCATGAGCGCGGCCGACCCGCGCGCATTCCTGCGCTCGCTGTTCGACGCCGCTGTGGCCGCCGCTCAGCCGGCCCGCGTGCTGGCCGCCCACCTGCCACGGCCGCCTGCCGGCCGCACCGTCGTCGTGGGGGCCGGCAAAGCCTCGGCCGCCATGGCCGCGGCGGTCGAGGCGCACTGGCCGCGCGAGGCGCCGCTGTCGGGCCTCGTGGTCGTGCCTTACCGCCACGTGCCGCCCGGGGGCGCGCAGCGCATCGAGGTGATCGAAGCTGCCCATCCCGTGCCCGACGATGCCGGCCAGCGGGCCGCGCAGCGCATCCTCTCGCAGGTTCATGGGTTGGGCGAAGACGACCTGGTGCTGTGCCTCATTTCCGGCGGCGGTTCCTCGCTGCTCGCGCTGCCGGCGACCGGCCTCACCCTCGCCGACAAGCAGCGCGTGCACCGCGCACTGCTGCACAGTGGCGCCACCATCACCGAGATGAACTGCGTGCGCAAGCATCTCTCGGCGATCAAGGGCGGGCGGCTGGCTTTGCAATGCGGTGCGGCGCAGGTGCGCACGCTGGTCATCTCCGACGTGCCCGGCGACGACGTGAGCGTGATCGCGAGCGGCCCCACGGTGGCTGACGCCACCACCTGTGCCGACGCGCTCGCGGTGATCGAACGCTATCGCGTCGACCTGCCGGCGGCGGTGCTCGAGGCGTTGCGCCGCGGCGAACTCGAAACGCCGAAGCCCGGCGATCCGCGCCTGGCGCAGCACGTCATCGAACTCATCGCGGCGCCCCGGGCCAGCCTGCAAGCGGCCGCCGCCGTGGTACGCGCCGCCGGCCTGCCGGTGCACGTGCTCAGCGACGAGATCGAAGGTGAATCGCGTGACGTGGGCCAGGTGCATGCCGCGCTGGCGCGCGCGGTGGCGCGCCGGGGCGAACCGTTCGCCAAGCCGTGCGTCATCCTCAGCGGCGGCGAGACCACCGTGACCCTTCCGTCCGGCAGCACGCCGGGGCGCGGCGGGCGGGCCACCGAGTTCCTGCTCGGCTGTGCGATCGCGCTGCAAGGCGAGGGCGGCGTGTGGGGCCTCGCGGCCGACACCGACGGCATCGACGGCATCGGCCCGAATGCGGGCGCCCTGCTCACGCCGGACACCCTGGCGCGTGCTGTGAAAGCGGGCTTGAACGCACGCCAGCACCTGGACGCGCACGACGCGGCGAGTTTCTTCGAGCCCCTGGGCGACCTGTTGCAGACCGGCCCGACCTTCACCAACGTGAACGACTTCCGCGCGCTGCTGGTGATGTAAACCTTTGGCGGGCTACAGCGGCAGTTCGGTGAAGTAGCGCCCGCCGTGGTAGATCAGCGGCAAGGCGCCCGCGCGGCGCTCGCAGCGCTCCACTTCGCCCACGAAGATGATGTGGTCGCCTTCTTCGTACTGGCTGCGGTTGAAGCACTCGAACACCGCGGCGCTGCCTTCGATCACCGGTGCGCCGCCGGCCCCGCCGCGGAAGGTGACGCCTTCGAAGCGGTCGATGTCTTTGGCGGCGAAGCGCTCGGCCAGGGGGTGCTGGTCGGCGGCGAGGATGTTGATGGCGTAGTGCGAGCCCGCGCTGAACACCGGTCGGGAGCCCGCCAGGCGCGACAGGCTCCACAGCACCAGCGGCGGGCTGAGCGACACCGAATTGAACGAGTTCGCGGTGAGGCCGATCGGGCGGCCGGTGTCGTCGATCGCGGTGACCACGGTCACGCCGGTCGCGAACATGCCCAACGCCGCGCGGAATTCCTGCGCAGAGAAGCTGGGGGCGCTCGGGCGCAGCAACGCGGTCATGCGTGCATTGTCGCGGACTCGCGCATAGTCGGCCAACTCCGGGATAAGGGGTTCCGGCCGCCCCGGAGGCCGCCGGGGCGGCAATCGTTCACACAACTGCGCTGCGCGTGAGCGCGCAGGAGGGGGATCCGGGGCGCTCCCTAGAATCGCCGCATGCCTGCTGCCTCCCCGCCTCTTTCCATGCAAGCGCGCTGGGTCGCATTGCAGCGCCTGGTGGCGGTGACGCTGCTGGGTTTCGCTTCCGGTTTGCCGCTGGCCCTCACCGGCCAGGCCATGCAGGCCTGGCTCACCGCCGAGAACATGGACATCGCCACCATCGGCTTCTTGAGCCTGGTGGGCCTGCCCTACACCTTCAAGTTCCTGTGGGCGCCGCTGATGGACCGCTTCGAGCTGCCCTGGCTCGGACGGCGCCGCGGATGGCTGGTGCTCACGCAGCTGGCCATGGCCGGCGTGCTGGTGCTGCTCGCCGGCACATCGCCCACGGCAGCCACGCGCACGTTCGCGCTGCTGGCCGTGCTGGTGGCCTTCGTCTCGGCGTCGCAGGACGTGGTCGTCGACGCCTACCGCACCGACGTGCTGCCGCCGGGCGAGCGGGGGCTGGGCGCTTCGCTCAGCGTGCTGGGCTACCGGCTGGCGATGATTCTGTCGGGTGGCGTGGCGCTCATCTGGGTCGACCCCGCCCAGGGGCTGCCGTGGTCCTGGCCCGAGGTCTACCGCTTCATGGCCTGGCTGATGGCGGGTGCGGCCGTGCTGTCGGTGCTGGTGCTGCCGCGCCTGCCCGATGTCCCGCGTCCCACCAGTGTGCCGCGCAACGACATGCTGGGGTTCCTGGCGGTGGTGGCCGCGGTGGCGGGCGGCGTGGTGCTCAGCGACCGCTTCGGCCCCGTCATTGCCCAGACGCTGCTGGCGCCGCTGTGGGCGGGCAGCACCTTGTCGGCCCACTTGCAGACGAAGTGGACCGAACTGCTCGCGTTGATGCTGGGCGTGGCCTTCACGCTGCCGCTGGCCGCCTGGGCGGCCCGCGCGGCGCGCTTTGACACCCTGCTGGGCGGCCTGCGCAGCTACTTCAGCCAGACCGGCGCCGGCGCCTTTCTCGCCTTCATCGTGCTCTACAAGCTCGGCGACGCCTTCGCCGGCTCGCTGATGACACCCTTCCTGCTGAAGACGATGCTCTACAGCACCGCCGAAGTGGGCGTGGTCAACAAGCTCATCGGCTTGTGGCTGACGATCGGCGGCGCGCTGCTCGGCGGGGCCTTGATGCTCAAGCTCGGCCTGTGGCGTGCGCTGATGCTGTTCGGCATCCTGCAGATGCTCAGCAACATCGGCTTCTGGTGGCTGGCCGTGTCGGGCAAGGGCGTGCTGCCCGGTCTCGTGATCCCGGCGTTCGACTGGGGGTTCGTGTCGCTGGCACAGGCCACGCCGGTCGATGGCGGGCTGCTCATGGTGATCGCTTTTGAAAATATTTCCGGTGGCATGGGCACCGCGGCGTTCGTCGCGTTCCTGATGAGCCTGTGCAACCACCGGTTCACCGCGACGCAGTACGCCCTGCTGTCGGCTTTTGCCTCCATTGGCCGCGTCTGGGTCGGCCCGCTCGCCGGCGTGCTGGCCGAAACCATCGGCTGGCCGACGTTCTTCATCGTCTCCACGGTGCTGGCGCTTCCGGCGCTGGTGATGCTGTGGTGGCTGCGCCGGCCGGTGCGCAGCCTGGAAGTGGACCCGAAGGCGCCTTTGATGGACGATTGAGCCGGGAACGACAACGCCTTCTTGCGATCAGAGATGCCATGAGCGAAACCAGCCAAGACTTCCGTCCGTCCGGATGGCGCCCGCGCACCCTCCTGCACGGCGTGGGGTGCACCTGCCACCAGCACTCGCGCAGGCGCCTTCTGGCCGGCGCCGCCGTGCTCGGCACCGCAGGCCTGGCCCCGTGGCCGGCGTGGTCGCGCGAAGGCGTGGATGTCGGCAAGCAGTCGTCGTTCAGCAAGATCGTCTCGGCCGAGCAGGTGGAGGCGGCCGCGCAATCGCAGTACGCCGCGATGAAGAAGGAAGCCAGTGCCCAGAAAGCCCTGGCGCCCGACAACCATCCGCAGGTGGTGCGCCTGCGCGCCATCGCGCAACGCCTCATCCCCTTCACCGAAGCCTGGAACCCGCGCGCCCGCGAATGGAAATGGGAAGTCAACCTGCTGGGCTCCGACCAGATCAACGCCTTCTGCATGCCCGGCGGCAAGATCGCCTTCTACTACGGCATCCTTGAAAAGCTCCAGCTCAACGACCAGGAAGTGGCCATGATCATGGGCCACGAAATGGCCCACGCATTGCGCGAGCACGCCCGTGCGCAGATGGGCAAGACAGCGGCCACGCGCGGCGCCATCGAGCTGGGTGCTGCCCTCTTCGGGCTGGGCGGTGCCGGGCGCCTGGCCGCCGACATGGGCGGCCAGCTGCTCACGCTCAAGTTCGGCCGCGACGACGAATCCGAAGCCGACCTCGTGGGCATGGAACTCGCCGCTCGCGGTGGCTACGACCCGAGCGCCGGCGTCACGCTGTGGCAGAAGATGGCGGCGGCCAGCAAAGGTGCGCCGCCGCAGTTTTTGTCCACCCACCCGTCGGGTCCCGCGCGCATCCAGACCATCCAGGCCAACCTGCCGCGCGTCGAAGGGCTGTATGCCCGCGCGCCCAAGCCGCCGCGGCGCTACGAGCCGCCCAAGCCGGGGTCTTCAGCCGGCGGCTGAGCCCATCAGCGATCAGGTGCCGCGCACGTACGGGTTGCTGCGCCGTTCTTCGCCGAAGCTGCTTTCTGGGCCGTGGCCTGGGATGAAGACGACGTCATCGCCCAGCGGCCACAGCCGCTGCGTGATTGACGCGATCAGCGTGTCGAAATCGCCCTGCGGGAAATCGGTACGCCCGATGCTGCCGGCGAACAGCACATCGCCGACGAATGCACGGCGCGTGGTGGGCTCGTAGAAGATCACGTGCCCGGGTGTGTGGCCGGGGCAGTGCCGCACCTGTAGTTCGCATTCGCCGATGCGCACCGTGTCGCCGTCCTGCAGCCAGCGCGTCGGCACGAAGGTTTCCGCCTCGGGAAAACCGAACATCCGGCTTTGCTGCGGCAGCCCGTCGATCCAGAACTGGTCGCCCACGTGCGGCCCGATGATCGGCAGCCCGCGTGTGCGTGCCAGCGCACCGGCCGCGCCGGCGTGGTCGATGTGCGCATGCGTGAGCCAGATCTGCTCCAGCGTCACCCCCAGCGCCGCCACGGCCTGTTCCAGCCGCGGCAACTCGCCGCCCGGGTCGATCACGGCCGCTTTCATCGTGTCGGTGCACCACACCAGCGAGCAGTTCTGGGCGAAGGGGGTGACGGGGAGGGTTTGGTCGTGGAATGACATGGAAGGAGCAGCCCTTGATGACAATGTGTCGACACATTCACCCCTGTATCGAACTCGCGGGAAGAGGCGGGCGAGCGATGCATCTCATGCGTTCGAGCCGCATCGGAAGGTCAACTCGCACACCGTCTTGGGTTGACGCCATTTTTGCCCATGACCTATATTGGCTCACTTCGGGGTGGAGATGCTGCCGCGGCGGGTGTCATCGCCGATCGGCAACGCCTGTGTCTCGCGGGCGGCAACGAACGGAGCATCGCATGTCACTGGACGAGTACAACCGGCACGCCATGCTGGGCCCCTTGGCAGGCCCGGCCACCACCGCGTCTTCTATCGCAGGCCGAGCGGCCTATGACCGTACTCACCAGAATGTGATTCGCACGGATGGGGCGCCCGCGCCCGAGTTCAGCCTGACGGCTTCACTGAAGGTGCTGATCTTCATGGTGCTGTTGGCCGGCGCCAGTGCGTTGGCCGTGGTTTTGTTGCCGGAGAAGAGCACGTGGGCCGCCGTGGTGGGGTTCGTTGCGATGACGGCCGGCATCGGGGTCGTCATCCTTCTCTTGTTCGTCGGGATCGAACTCCTCAAGCATCTCGCTGCCTTCATCCTGATCGGCGCGGGGTGGCTGGGCCTGTGGTGGGCCGCCGGCGCCGCGGCGGTGGCTTGGGTGTTCGCCGAAGTCCACGAACTCGCGTTCTTCCCGGTGCCGTCGTGGGTGGCCGCGTCGGTCGCTGCGGCCCTGGTGGTGGCTGGGCGGTTCGTTCCTGCGTTGCGGCTGGCCGCTGTGGCGACGGCGGCGGGCGTGATCGCCTATGCCATCGGTGCGGAGTACGTCTTTGAAAGCCGCCTCACGGCGGCCGGGTTGACGGGCCTGCCGGCGGCCGCAGTGGTGGCCGCGGGCGGCTGGGCCTGGCGCCAGTGGCGCCATCGCCGACGTTCATTCGGATGATCGTTCCGCGGGCGTCGCGGCGCCGCACGGCCCGCATTCAGCGGGGCCTCAGTCGGCGAGCACCCGCAGCAGCCAGCGATTGAGGTCGGCCACCTCTTGCGCACAGACGGAGTGTTCCATCGGGTAGTCGTGCCATTCCACCAGGTAGCCGAGCGCGTTCAAGGCATCGCGGGAATCGGTGCCGCGTCCGAGGTGCACGACCGGGTCGCGCGTGCCATGGGCCAGAAAGAAGGGGGTGTGCCGATTGGCTTCGCTGCGTTCGGCTGCCGTCTTCACGGCGACGGGCAGATAGCCTGAAAGGCCCGCAATGCCGGCGAGGCGTTGCGCGTGGCGCACGCCGGTGAAGAGCGACATGGCGCAGCCTTGCGAAAAGCCCGCGAGCACGATGCGTGATGCAGGGATGCCGCGCGCCACTTCGCCGGCGATCAGGGTTTCGATCAGCGCCTGCGATTGGCGGATGCCCGCTTCGTCTTCGCGGCGAACGAGTTCGGTGCCGAAGATGTCGTACCAGGCCCGCATCACATAGCCGCCGTTCAGCGTGACCGGCCGCGTGGGCGCGTGAGGGAAGACGAAGCGCAGCGGGCCGAGCGTGGCGAGGTCGAGTTCCTGGGCGATGGGGACGAAGTCGTTGCCATCGGCGCCCAGGCCGTGCAGCACGATGATGCTGCGCGTGGGCGCCGCACCGGTGGTGATTTCAATCGGAGGTTCGAAGGCGGAGGTGGTCATGGCAGCGCAGAAGGTGGAGGGCCCGCGGTGGCGGGCCCGGCCGTCTATCGTACGAGCCTGTGAAGAACCTTCGTGGCGGGAGGTCAGAACTGGTAGCGCAGGCCGATCGACAGCATCGGGATGGCCTTGATCTTGCCCACGCCGTCGCGGATCTCCGCGAGTTCGGCATCGATGTCGGCTTGCGACACCAGGGCCGGGTTGCCCAGGTTCGGGCCGGCGTGGGTTTCCGACACGCGCGCCTTGCCGATCGAGGCGCCCAGATCGAACACGAAGCCCCAGCCTTTGCTCAGCTGGTGTCCGTAGCCGATACCGAGGTACGGCGTCGTCTTGGGGAACTCGATCTTCACGTTGAGCCGGTCGTCGGGTGACGAGACAAAGGTGCGGTTGCCCACGGTCATCGGCTGGCCGTTGCCGCGTGCCAGCATGTCGAGCTTCATGTTGTTGAAGGTGACGCCGCCGGTGAGGCGAAAGCCGCCCTGGAACGGAAACCAGTCGCCGAACACGCCGGCGCGGCTGAGTTTGGCTTCGATGTCGTAGTCGATGCCTTCTTCGCGGTCTTGGGTCTTGTAGGTACCGAAGGTGCCGAAGTCGCCACGAATCGTGAACGAGGAAGAGATTGGATGGGCGTAGCCCAGCAGCACGCCGTGGGTGCCGATGCCGGTATAGACCTCGCCGGCCTGGGCGGTCGCGCTGAATGTGATGGCCGCAACGGCCAGCGCGATCAGGGAGGGTTTCATGAGCGTCCTTGAATGAAAAGGGCCCGCACAATGCGAGCCCTTTTCATTCTGGAGCGCCCTTCGAGGAAGAAACTCCCGAAAAACGGACCGAATGGCGCGCTGTTCTTGCGCGCCGCGGAGTGATGGGTCAGGTTTTGCGGAACAAGCCCAGCTTGGTGAGGATGAAGATCAGCAGCACCGCACCGGCCAGCGCGATCACGAAGCGCATCAGCCCGCCTTCGGGCGCGATGCCCACCACACCGGCGATCCAGGCGCCCAGCAGGCCGCCGACGATGCCGACCAGCACATTGGCAATCAAGCCCATTTGCGCGTTGGTCTTCATGATGATGCTGGCCAGCCAGCCGACGATGCCGCCAATGATCAACGAGACGATCCAGTCCATGGGGTACTCCGTTCGCGAAAGGTTGTGGAGGAAAGAACCGCGTATCAGCGCATGGCTTTGCCGGCCATGCGCAAGATGTCGTCGAGCGCGTTGCCGTCGCCGTTGAGGTCGAGCATCGAGGCCAGTCCGCCGCCGGTCCCGCCCGCAGGGGCACTTTGCCCGCCCAGCAAGCCACCGAGCAGGCCGCCCAGCAAACCGCCGCCGCCTGCCGAGTCCGGCCCGCCGCCGGACGCCGGCGCCTGCTGCTTCGCAAAGTAGCCGGCCACCAGCATGGCCAGGATGGGCAGCATCTTCTGCAGCGTGCCGGCGTCAAGGCCAGAACGCGCTGCCGCGTTCTGGGCCACGGTGCGGCTGACGTCCTTGGAGCCGAAGATCTGCCCCAGCACGTTGTTGCCCTGGCTCACATCGGTGGGTTGCGAGCCCAGCACGCTGTCAAGCAGGCCGCTGCCGCCGAGTTGGCCGAGCAGCCCGCCCAGGCCGCCGAGGGGGTCGGAGGCCGACTGCGATTGCTTCTTGAGCCCGCCGAGGATGGCCGGCAGCAACGCTTCCGCACCGCTGGCCGCCTGGGCTTCGCTGACGCCCAACTCGTGCGCCATCGACTGAAGGCCGCCGATCTGGCCGAGGATGTCGGTGATTTGCATGGCGTGCTCCTCGCCGGTCAGTCGAGGAATTCGCGCGGGATGTTGCCGCCGTTTGCAGCGATGTGAGCAAGCACATTCTTGTGCAGCCACATGTTCATCTTGGCCGAATCACCCATCAGCTCATCGGGGCAGCGAAGTTCTTGCGCGAGTTCTTTGCGGGCGGCCAGGCTGCTGTCGAGGTCGAGCAGCTTGAGCAGGTCGACGATGGAGGTCTTCCAGTTCAGCTTCTGCGGGTTCGCAGCGGCGCGCTTCTCGAGCTGCGCCACCACGTCCACGACCGGGATGGGGGCAGGTGCGGCAGGCGCTGTGGTCACCGGGGCGGCCGCTGTCGTGGCGGCAGGCGGCGTGACGGGGGTGGCCGGGGTGCTGGCCGGTGTGGCGGCCGAAGCGTTGCCGATGCCGAGTTTGTCAAGAATCTTGCTGAAAAATCCCATGGTGTTGTTCCCCGAGTCGTTGATGCAGCGTTGCATCGTAGGCCAAACCCGCGACCACCATGCAATGGGCCTCCCTTGCAAGTGGGCGTCGGGCAATCCCGGGTACCCCTGCTAAAGCGCCAGGTCATAGTCGACGATCCGTCAAGAGTCCAGTTTGGGGACGCCAGATCGCCAAGGCGCTTCGGGCTGAGCTGAGCCAAGGGGCGGTGACTTGGAACATGACGCGCCAAGCGTTGATTCGAACAAGTGGGATTGGCCGCCAAGTCTGCAAACACCGCTTTGGCCATCTTCATCGACGAGTTGCAATGCGTGGAAGAGGCGCAACTCGCTGCCTTGATCACGGCCATGCCTCGCACGGAACAGCGCCAGTTGCCGGCCCGACCCGCAGCTCATTGATTGGCAAGGAGATGGCCTGGAGCCCGAACCACGGCGACACGGCATTCACAGTTGCCGATGATGCCGGGAAGCAATTGGCGGTAGTGTCCTGGCGATGGGTTGCGCTGCGGCGTCTCAAAGACTGAATTCATAGTCGACGATCAGCGGCGCATGGTCGGAGAAGCGCTCCGTCAGGAAGATCTGGGCCTCGCGCGCCGTGGCGGCCACACCGGGTGTGGCGAGGTGGTAGTCCAGGCGCCAGCCGACGTTGTTGGCGCGCGCCTGGCCGCGGTTGCTCCACCAGGTGTAGCAGGCGTCGGTGGTGTCGGGGTGCAGTTTGCGGTACACGTCCACCAGCCCGATCTCGTCCAGCGCATGGGTCATCCATGCGCGCTCTTCCGGCAAGAAGCCGCTGTTCTTCAGATTGCCGCGCCAGTTTTTCAGGTCGATCTCCTTGTGCGCGATGTTGATGTCGCCCACCAGGATGAATTCGCGCTCCTCCTTCAGCCGCTTCAAATGCGGGCCCATCAGCGCCAGGAACCGGAATTTCGCGAGCTGCCGCTCGGGGCCGCTCGAGCCGCTGGGGAAGTAGCAGCTGATCAGGCTCAGACGGCGCTGGGGCGTGTCGAAGCGCGCCTCGATGTAGCGGCCTTCCGCGTCGAACTCCGGCGCCCCGATGCCGGCGATCACGTCGCTTGGCGTCTTGCGTGTGTACAAACCCACGCCCGAGTAGCCTTTTTTCTCGGCGAAGTGGAAGTAGCCGGTCATATCGTGCAAGGTGTCGAAGCGCTCGGCGATGTCCGCCGCCTGCGCCTTGATTTCCTGGACCCCCATACAATCCGCGCCCAGGGCTTCGGCCCAGGGTTTGAGCCCTTTGGCGCCGGCGGAGCGAATGCCGTTCAGATTCAGAGACACCAGACGAAACACGAACCGCACTCCCGCATGAACCCGAACGCGCACGCTGATCCGCTGGCACAGGAGTTTGTACAGTTCTCCGTGGGTGCCGAGGTGCTGCGTTTCGGGGAGTTCAAGACCAAGGCCGGGCGTTTGTCGCCGTACTTCTTCAACGCCGGCCTGTTCGATGACGGCGCCAAGCTGGCGCGTCTGGCCGAATTCTATGTGCGGCGTTTGCAGGCATCCGGCCTTGCGTTCGACATGATTTTCGGCCCAGCCTACAAAGGCATCACGCTGGCCGCCGCGGTGGCGATGGAGCTGTCGCGCCACGGGCGCAATGTGCCGTATGCCTACAACCGCAAGGAGGCCAAAGACCATGGCGAAGGCGGTACTTTGGTCGGTGCGCCGGTGCGTGGCCGCGTGTTGATCATCGACGACGTCATTTCCGCGGGAACTTCGGTGCGCGAGTCGATCTCCCTGATCCAGGCGGCAGGGGCGCAGCCGTGCGCCGTGGCCATTGCCCTGGATCGCCAGGAAAAAGCCACCGACGCGCAAGGCGGCGAGGCCGCATCTTCCGCGGTGCAGTATGTCGAGCGCGAGTTGAAGATGCCGGTGTGTGCGATTGCGACCCTGAATGACCTGTTGCAGTATCTGCAGATGAACCAAGACCCCGTGCTCAGCGCGCATTTCGTGCGCGTCGATGCCTACCGTCAACGCTACGGAGTCTGACGCGATGCTGCTCGCCCGGTTGACCCAATTCATTCTCGTGAGCGGCCTGCTGGGTGCAGCGGCCCCCGGTTGGTCGGCCATCTACAGCTGTGTGGATGCCAACGGCCGCCGTTTGACTTCCGATCGACCCATCAAGGATTGCCTGGCGCGCGAGCAGCGCGTCCTGAATGCCGATGGGTCCGTGCGGCGCATCGTGCCGCCCACCATGACGGCCGACGAAATGGCCGAAGCCGAGGCCCAGAAGCGGCGCGATGAAGTGGAGCGCGCGGCGCGCCAGGATGCGATCCGGCGCGACCGCAACTTGCTGACGCGCTTCCCGAATGAGGAGGCGCATGCCCGCGCACGCGAGTCGGCGCTCGATGACGTGCGCAAAGGCGTGGCGTTCTCGGAAGCGCGTCTCGCCGAGCTGGAACGTGAGCGCAAGCCGCTGATCGATGAGACCGAGTTCTACAAGGGGCGCAGGCAGCCTGCCACGCTGCGTCAGAAGCTCGACGCCAACGACGCCGCCGCCGCCGCCCAGCGCTCCCTGGTGAAGAACCAGAAGGAAGAGATCAACCGCATCAACGCGCTCTACGACGTGGAGCTGCAGCGGCTGAAGCTGCTGTGGGGCGGTGCCGCCCCCGGCTCGATGGGCGTGATCGCCGTCGACAAAAAGCCCTGACGCCGCGTTCGCGGGCCAGGGCGGGCCATTCATTCAGCCCAGCTTCTTCTTCAACAGTTCGCTCACCGTTGCAGGGTTGGCCTTGCCTCGGCTGGCTTTCATCGCCTGGCCGACCAGCGCGTTGAAAGCCTTGTCCTTGCCGGCGCGGTATTCCTCCACCGATTTCGCGTTGGCGGCCAGCACCTCGTCGATCACGCGCTCGAGTTCACCGGTGTCGTTGACCTGCTTGAGCCCCTTCGACGCGATGAGCGTGTCCACGTCGCCGCCTTCGGCCCACAGGGTGTCGAACACCTGCCTGGCGCTGTTGTTGGAGATGGTGCCATCGGCGATTCGTGTGATCAGCGCCGCCAGCGCGGCGGTGTCGACGCGGCTGGCGTCCAGCGTCAGGTCGGCCGCGTTGAGGCGGCGCGAGACTTCGCCCATCAGCCAGTTGGCCACCAGCTTGGGTTGGCCGCAGCGCTTGGCCGCGTCTTCGAAGAAGGCGCCGAAGGCTTTGCTCTGCGTCATCATGGCCGCGTCGTAGGCGGGCAGCGCGTAGTCGCGCTGGAAGCGCTCGGCCATGACCTGCGGCAGCTCAGGCATCTCGGCGCGCACGCGCTCCACCCATTCGGGTGCGATCACGAGCGGCGGCAGATCGGGGTCGGGGAAGTAGCGGTAGTCGTGTGCGTCTTCCTTGGTCCGCATGGCGCGGGTTTCGCCGCTGTCCGGGTTGAACAGCACGGTGGCCTGCTCGACCGTGCCGCCATCTTCGATCAGGTCGATCTGCCACTGGATCTCGTAGTCGATTGCCTGCTGCATGAACTTGAAGCTGTTCAAGTTCTTGATCTCGCGGCGGGTGCCGAAATCGGCGCCGGGCTTGCGCACCGACACGTTGGCGTCGCAGCGGAAGCTGCCCTCCTGCATGTTGCCGTCGCAGATGTCGAGCCAGACCACGAGGGCGTGCAGGGCGCGGGCATATTCCACTGCCTCCACGCTCGCCCGCATGTCGGGCTCGGTCACGATCTCCAGCAGCGGGGTGCCCGCGCGGTTGAGGTCGATGCCGGTCTGGCCGGCGTAATCT
>CAZBOF010000003.1:0-50033 GCA_964493285.1 uncultured Rhizobacter sp.
TGAAGGGGCGCTTGTAGGAGAAGTCGTAGAAGAACCCGTTCTCGATGACCGGACCGATCGTCACCTGGGCATCGGGAAACAGCTCTTTCACCGCATACGCCAGCAAATGCGCGGTCGAGTGGCGGATGACCTCGAGGCCATCGGCGTCTTTGTCGGTAACGATGGCCAAGGGCGTGTCGCGCTCGATCAGATAGCTGGTATCCACGACGCGCGCGTCGCTGCCCTTTCCCACACGGCCGGCCAATGCGGCTTTGGCCAAGCCGGCGCCAATCGATGCGGCCACCTCGGCCACGGTCACCGGGCGCTCGAACTGGCGCAGGGAACCGTCGGGCAGCTGGACTGAAATCATGGTGGAGACTCCGAAAACAAAAAAGCGCGGGATGAGCCGCGCTTTCGAGAGATGACGAGAAAAGACGTGACGAGCCGCGGCCGACTAAACCTTCAAAAGTGCCAACGTAGTTCGCGGTGTCATAACCAGCATGCCCTTCTCGCTCTTGTTCGTTGATGACGAAACGCGGATTCTACGCGCGCTTCGCCACCCTTGATGCCGTCAGCGCTTCTCGGGCGCCAGCCAACGGTACACGCTGCCACCGATCACCGCGCCGATGATCGGCGCCACCCAGAACAGCCACAGCTGCGAGATCGCCCATCCGCCGACGATGACCGCGGGCCCGGTGCTGCGCGCCGGATTCACCGAGGTGTTGGTGACGGGGATGCTGATTAGGTGGATCAAGGTCAGTGCCAGCCCGATCGCGATCGGGGCAAAGCCAGCCGGTGCGCGCTTGTCCGTCGCCCCCATGATGATGAACAGGAAGAAGGCGGTCAGCACCACTTCGGCGACGAAGCCGGCCATCAGCGTGTAGCCGCCAGGCGAATGGTCACCGTAGCCGTTGGACGCCAAGCCACCGTCCAGGCTGAAGCCGGCCTTGCCGCTTGCGATGAGATACAGCACGGCCGCGGCCGCAATGCCACCCAGCACCTGCGCAATGATGTATGCCGGCAACTCGGACGCCTTGAATCGCCCGCCGGCCACGAGACCGATGGAGACCGCCGGGTTCAGGTGGCAGCCAGAGATGTGGCCGAGTGCAAATGCCATGGTCAGGACGGTCAGGCCGAACGCGAGCGCCACGCCGGCAAACCCGATGCCCAGTTCGGGGAAAGCGGCTGCCAGCACGGCACTGCCGCAGCCTCCAAATACCAACCAGAACGTGCCGATGAATTCGGCAGCAGAGCGTTTCGTGAGATCCATACGCCAATCCCTCTTTGTTGTTGAAGCCGCAAGTGTCGTCAACACGGCGGCGACGTCAAGAGGGCGGCATCACAGCGCCAGTGCGTGAACCGGCTGCCCACCGCGGACGAGCGCGTCGAACTCGTCGGCCAGCCGCCGGCTCTCGGACACCGCGCACAGCCAGGCGCTCGCGCGTGACTGGCTGTCGTCGCCATAGCGCTTGAAATCGCCGCGGTCGGGCAGCTTGGCGTTCGGCAACGTGGCGATCCACTCGGGACGGGGCGACAGCACGACGACGTTGTCGAGAAACGGGCTGCCGCGATGGCGGTGCTTCAGCAGCTTGTCGAGCCAGCCGGGAACGATCGTGCGCTGGAAATGCGGGTACAGCACGAGGCCGTCAGGCATCGAGGCGTAGTCGAGCCGCAGGTGGTAGTCGGTGATGCCGCCATCCCAGTAAGCACCACGCGGCCCGCCGGGAATGTCGTGCACCGCGTCCAGCCAGAAAGGGATGGAGCAACTGGCCAGAATGCTGGGTTGGAGGTTCTCGGGCGCCAGCGCGACGGTCTGCGTTCGGAAGTCTTGCAGGCTCAGGGGCAGCGGGTCGCGCGGGTCGGAGAAGACGACGCGCTCCAGCCAGCCGCCCATGGCCTTGCGGCTGACCGCATTCGTCACGAACGCGCCCAGATAGCCCAGCGGCGTGAGCACGCGACCTTGGCGACGCAACAGATGCCGACCATGGCTGGCGAACACGTGGAGCCGGTAGCGAGGGTGACGCAGGATCTCGTCTTCCGCACCCGCGAAGTGATCTGCCAGGCGCCGCCCGAACGCATCGCTGACATGGCGCGGCGTCGGCGGCTTGCCGGGCGCATGCGCGTACTCTTGGTGAATGTAGTCATGCGCCATGCGAGCCAATGCCTGGGCCGGCATCGGCATGCAGGCGCTGGCCATGCGCCAGGCCCCGATGGACGCGCCCGCCAAGTGGACGACGCCGCCCGCGCGCGGCAGCCAGTCGCCGAACAGGTATTGGTCCAGCGGATTGAGCACCAAGCCTTTCGGCCCGCCAGCAGCACCCGGGATGATGCGCACGTCTTGCGGCTGCAGCCCTTGCTCGCGCAGGCGCTGGCGCGCCCGCGGCCCGGCGTGAACTTGAAGCGCGTTCACGACCGGAGTGCTCCGTCAGCGTTTGGACTGCAGCTTGGCGAACGCAGCCGCCATGGCCGAAGCTCCCTGCGGCTGCGCCGGCGCGCGCGATCCGCCGCCGCCTGCGCGTTCGCCGCGCCCGGCGGGCCGATAGCTGTTCTGTTCGCCGCGGACGGCAGGTGCCGCGTCGAGCTTCATGGTCAGCGAGATGCGCTTGCGCGCCATGTCCACTTCCAGCACCTTCACCTTGACGATGTCGCCGGTCTTGACGATCTCGCGCGCATCGTTGACGAACTTGTTGCTGAGCTGGCTGACGTGCACGAGGCCGTCCTGGTGCACGCCGAGGTCGATGAAGGCGCCGAACTGGGCCACATTGCTCACGGTGCCTTCCAGCGTCATGCCCACCTTCAGGTCGGCGAGGTCCTCGACCCCGTCGTTGAAGCGTGCCACCTTGAAGTCCGGACGCGGGTCGCGCCCTGGCTTCTCCATCTCCGCCAGGATGTCCTTGACGGTGATGGCGCCGAATTTCTCGTCTGCAAAGGACTCCGGCTTCAACGCGCGAATGACATCGCTGCGGCCCATCACCTCAGCCGCTGGCTTGTCGACCGCCCCCAGGATTTTCTCGACCACGGGGTAGGTTTCGGGGTGCACCCCCGATTGGTCGAGCGGGTTGTCCCCGTTGCGGATGCGCAGGAAGCCGGCACTCTGCTCGAACGTCTTGGCGCCCAGGCCGCTCACATCCAGCAACTGCTGGCGGTTGTGGAAAGCGCCATTGGCGTCGCGCCACCGCACGATGCTCGACGCCACCGCCCCGCTCAAGCCCGACACGCGGGCCAGCAACGGCGCCGACGCAGTGTTGAGATCGACGCCGACCGAATTCACGCAATCTTCGATGACCACGTCCAGGCTGCGCGCCAATTCGCTCTGGTTGACGTCATGCTGGTACTGGCCCACGCCAATGCTCTTCGGGTCGATCTTCACCAGCTCGGCCAAGGGATCCTGCAGGCGCCGGGCAATGCTGACCGCACCGCGCAGGCTCACGTCCAGCTCGGGCAGCTCCTTGCTTGCGTACTCGCTGGCCGAGTACACCGAAGCCCCGGCTTCGCTCACGACCACTTTCTCGATGACGGTGTCGGGCGCCATCTGCTGGATGCGCTTGATGAGGTCGGCGGCCAGGCGATCGGTCTCGCGGCTGGCCGTGCCGTTGCCGATGGCGATGAGATTCACGCCGTGCGTAGCGCACAGGCGGCCCAGCGCGTGAATGGATCCATCCCAATCCTTCCGGGGCTCGTGCGGGTAAACCGTGTGCGTGTCCAGCACCTTGCCCGTGGCGTCGACGACGGCCACTTTGACACCCGTGCGGATGCCGGGATCCAGGCCCATGACAACGCGCGGGCCGGCCGGCGCGGCCAGCAACAGGTCGCGCAGGTTTTCCGCGAACACCTTGATGGCCACACGCTCGGCTTCGTCGCGCAGGCGTGCAAACAGGTCACGCTCGAGGCTCAGGCTGAGCTTCACTTTCCAGGTCCAGGCAATCGTCTTGCGGATCAGATCGTCCGAAGGACGCTTGGCGTGGCTCCACCCGAGATGGACGGCAATCCGTCCTTCAGCCAAGGAAGGTTGCCCGGGCACGGACTCTTCGTCGAGCACCAGCTTGGCGTCCAGGATGTCTTGGGTGCGCCCCCGGAACACCGCCAGCGCGCGGTGCGACGGCACCCGCTGGATCGGTTCGTCGTAGTCGAAGTAGTCGCGAAACTTCGCCACGTCGGCGTTGTTCTCGTCCTTGCCGTCCATCCGCTTCGAACGCAGCAAGCCTTCCGACCAGAGCCATTCGCGCAGTTTGCCCACCAGGGCCGCGTCTTCGGCCCAGCGCTCGCTGAGCAGATCGCGCACGCCGTCAAGCACAGCGAGCGCATCGGCAAACCCTGCCTCGGCATTGATGAACACAGCGGCTTCGGCTTGCGGATCGAGCGCGGGGTCGGCGAAGAGCTTGTCCGCCAACGGTTCCAGCCCGGCTTCTCGGGCAATCATGCCCTTGGTGCGGCGGCGCGGCTTGTAGGGCAGATAGATGTCTTCGAGTTCTTGCTTGGTCGGCGCGGTTTCAACGGCCGCGCGCAGCTGCGGCGTCAGCTTGCCTTGTTCCTCGATGCTCTTGAGAACGGTGGCTCGGCGATCTTCCAGTTCGCGCAGATAGCTCAAGCGCGCTTCAAGCTCACGCAGCTGGATGTCATCCAGACCGTCGGTGGCTTCTTTGCGGTAACGCGCGATGAAGGGCACGGTGGCGCCGCCATCCAGCAGCTCCACCGCTGCGTTCACTTGGGCCGGGCGAACCTTCAGTTCGCCTGCGATCTGCATCAGAATCTTGTCCAAAACCGGGCCGCCGTCGAGGGAAAATCAATGAAGCGGCGGAGTTTGCCACACGCATTCCGCCAACAGGGCTTGCCGCGGGCGCGGTTGTTTCCAATGGCAAGCCCGGCTCAATGTTGTGCGTCTGCCGCCTGCCGCCCCGACAGCCATTGCCAAGCCCCCTCGCCGGCCACGCGGCCGCTGGCCAGGCAAGCCGTGAGCAGGTAGCCGCCCGTCGGAGCCTCCCAATCGATCATCTCTCCTGCACAGAACACCCCCGGCGCGGCATGCAGCATCAGGTTGGGGGCCAACCCGTCGAACCTGACGCCGCCCGCCGTGCTGATGGCTTCGTCCAGGGGGCGGGGACGAACCAGGCGCAGCGGCAAGGCCTTGATCGCCGCGGCCAATGGGTCTGGGTCTTTCAAGACCTCGCCGGGCAACACCTCGTACAGCAGCCCCGCCTTAACACCCGACAAGCCCAAGCGCGATTTCAGGTGGGTTGACAACGAGCGGGGCCCGCGCGCGCGGGCCAACTCGCCACGAACCCACGCATGCGAGCGCGCCGGCAGCAAATCCAGGTGCAGCGTCGCTTGCCCCGCGGCCTGGATCGAACGGCGCAACACGCTGGAGGCCGCGTAGATCAAGCTGCCTTCAACGCCACTTTCCGTGGCCACGAACTCGCCGACCTGGTGGAAGCGTGTCTCGCCGAACTGCGCGGACAACGCCACCGACTTCAGAGGCTCGCCCGCGTAACGCCCGCGAAAATGCTCGCTCCAGTCCACGTCGAACCCGCAGTTCGCGGGCTGCAGCGCAGCGATGCCCACGCCACAGCCGGCCAGCCAGGGCAGCCAGGCGCCGTTCGAGCCGAGGCGTGCCCAGCTGCCGCCGCCCAGCGCCAGCACCACCGCATCGGCTTCCATCTCGACGACCCCTTCCGGCGCCGCCATGCGCAAACGCACACGGGCCTCGCCCGGCTCCAAACCGACGCAGCGATGGCGCATGTGAAAACGAACACCGCGCTCCCTCAGCCGATGCAGCCACGCACGCAAGAGCGGCGCCGCCTTCATGTCCCGAGGAAACACCCGCCCCGAAGAGCCCACGAAGGTTTCTATGCCCAGCCCGTGCGCCCAGTCACGCACCGCCGCCCCATCCAAACGATGCAGCCACGGTGCGACCTGCTCGCGCCGGTCACCATACCGCGCCAGAAATGGCGCGGGCGCCTCGCTGTGCGTGAGATTCAGGCCGCCTTTGCCGGCCAGCAAGAACTTGCGGCCCACCGAAGGCATGCTGTCGCAGAGATCGATCTGGACGCTGCCGCCGGACGCCTCCGACAAGGCTTCCGCGGCCATGAGGCCCGCCGGACCACCGCCGACGATGACCGCGCGCCGTGTCGGGGATGTGCTCAAGCAGGCTTGCGCAGCGCTTCACGCAACTGCTCACCCAACTCCGGCCGATGCGCGAACGGATCGGTCGGATTGCGCCCGTTCACCACGTCCTCCATGCGAACCTGGACCCCGCCCAGTGACTGCGGATGGCTGAACACGTAGAAACGGCGATTCGACACCGCATCGAATACACGCTGCGCGATCTCAGCCGCCGTCACCCGGCCGCGGGTCACGGCCTTGGCGCTCATCGCCTGCGCAACGATTTGACTCCGGGTGAGCGTGGCCTGGGCGAGATCGGCCGGACGATTGCGCGCGCTGTTGTGGATGCCCGTTGGCACGAAGTATGGGCAGAGCACCGATGCACTGACCTGATCGGTGACGAGCCGCAGGTCTTGATAGAGCGTCTCGCTCAACGAGACGACCGCGTGCTTGGTGACGTTGTAGGCGCCCATGTTCGGCGCGTTCAACAGGCCCGCCATCGAGGCGGTGTTGACGATGTGGCCTTCGTAGGCGGGATCTTGACGAGCCGCCTCGAGCATCATGGGCGTGAACACCCGCACGCCATGCGCCACGCCCATGAGGTTCACGCCGACGATCCACTCCCAGTCTTTCAGCGTGTGCTCCCAGATCAGCCCGCCGCCGCCCACGCCTGCGTTGTTGAACACGAAATGCGGTACGCCGAAGCGATCAAGCGTCGCGGCACCCATGGCTTCGACCTGCGCGGCTTGCGCAATGTCGATCTTGAACGGCAAGACCGCGGCCCCCAGGCCGGTGATCTCCGCCACGGCCACGTCGAGCGCATCCTGCTGCACGTCGGCCATCACGAGGTTCATGCCGTGGCGCGCGGCGATGCGTGACGCTTCCAGGCCGAAGCCCGATGCCGCGCCGGTGATGACGGCCGTACGGCCTTTGTAGTTTTTCATGTTGCCTCTCCTTTGCTGGTTGTGTTTGGGGTCTGCCGTTGCGGCGAGATTCAGTTCAACGTGGCCCGAGAGATGATGGCGCCGACGTCCGCTTGAGCACCCAGCGTGCCGAAAGCATGGCCCCAGTCACCGCCGAGGCGCGAACGGCAGAACGCGTCGAACACGGCGTCGGGGGCGTGCTGGCGCAACAGCGCGGCTTGCACGGCGAGCGCCACATGCTGCGCCATGCGTCGCGCATCGCCTTCGGTGCTGGCGTCGTCCACGCGAATCGCGAGATTGGCCGTGAAACGATCGAACGCCGCATCCGCCCCGCGGGCAGGCGCCAATTCGGCCATCAACGCTTCGATGATCGGGCCGCCTTTTCGCAGGGCCCGCAAGAGGTCGAGCGCCATGATGTTGCCGGCACCTTCCCAGATGGAGTTGAGCGGCATCTCGCGGTAGATGCGCGCCATGACCCCTTCGCCGTGCTCTTCGACGTAACCATTGCCCCCCAGGCATTCCATGGCTTCCTGAGAGAAATGGCTGCCGCGTTTGCAGACCCAGAACTTGGTCACGGGAGTCAGCAGGCGCACCATCAAGGCTTCGCGCTCATCGGCCTGAGCATGGCCGACCGCACGCGCCAAGCGCAGGCTCAGCGCCATGGCCGCCTCGCTTTCCAGCGCGAGGTCGGCGAGCACGTTGCGCATCAACGGCTGATCGATCAGCGCCTTGCCGAATGCCTGTCGCTGCGACGTGTGATGAAGCGCCAGCGACAAGGCCTGGCGCATCAAGCCACTCGTGCCGAGTGCGCAGTCCAGCCGCGTGAGCGTGCCCATCTCCAGGATCTGCGACACGCCTCGGCCTTCTTCGCCCACCAGCCAGGCCATGGCGTCATCGAACTCGACCTCGGCACTCGCATTGGCTTTGTTGCCGAGCTTGTCTTTCAGACGCTGGATGCGGATCGCGTTGACGCGGCCATCGGGCAGCCAGCGTGGCAAAAAGAAGCAACTCAACCCGGCAGGCGCTTGGGCGAGCACGAGGAAAGCATCGGACATCGGCGCGGAGAAGAACCACTTGTGGCCCGTCAGGCGATACCGTTCGCCCCAGGCATCGCTGCCGTCGCGCACGGCTTGCGTGGTGTTGGCGCGGACGTCGGATCCGCCCTGCTTCTCCGTCATGCCCATGCCCATGGTCACGCCCGACTTCCTTGCCGCCGGCGCGAACTGCCCGTCGTAGCTGCGGTGCATCAGCTTGGGCCCCCAATCCGCCGCGATCGCCGCGTTGCTGCGCAACGCAGGGGTGACCGCATAGCTCATGGAGATGGGGCACAGCGTGGATGGCTCCAACTCGGTGAACACCATGAAGCCCGCCGCGCGGCGCACGTGGGCATCCGCACCGTCTGCCCAGGGCGAACCATGCAAACCCGCACCGGCCGCCAGTGCCATCAACGCGTGGTAGCTCGGGTGGAATTCCACCTGATCCATGCGATGGCCCACGCGATCGTGCGTCAACAAACGCGGCGCGTTCGCATTGGCAAGCCGCGCATGGATTTGCATTTCCATCGAGCCTGCCCGCTCGCCGAGATGGTCAAGCCCGGCGTCCGTCAAGGCCGGTGCGTTGAACCGGACGGCGTCTCGCAGGCTCTGGTTGCCGGTGTACAAATTGCGTCCGCACAGCGGCAACGGTTGATTGAAAACCTCGTGTGTCGCGTGCATGGCAAACCTCGCGTCGTGTCGTCAGTCCGATGCGTTCAGCCGGTGGATGGTCTTGCCGCCCGCGGGCAAACCGCGCAGGTATTTGAAGGTCCCCGTCGCGTGCGCCACGAGTTCACCTTTCTCGTCGAGCACCCGGGCTTCGCAGAACGCCATGGTGGCGGTCTGGTGCAGCCTCGCACCTCGCGCCAGCAACCGGCCGGAGCCGGGCCTCATGAAACTGGTTTTCATCTCGATCGTCACCACCCCGGCGCCCACCGCCGCGGCGGGCTCTCCCTCGCCTGGTGCTCGGGCCGCGTGCGCCATCGTCACGTCGAGCAGCGTCATGACGGTGCCGCCATGGGCGACACCCCACGAATTGCATTGCTCCTCTCGAAGTGACAGCGCGATCTCCGCCTGCCCGCCTTCGAGCTTCAGAAGTTCGAGACCCAGGTGCTCGGCAAATGGAATGGGGCTAGGAAACTGCACGTCGATCAGGCTCCATGAACGGCCGAGACGCCGCCGTCGATCGCGAGGATCTGCCCGGTGATGTGCTTGCCGGCGGCCGATGCGAACAGAAGCGCAGCGCCTTTGAGGTCGTCATCATCGCCGAGGCGCCCCAGCGGCGCGCCTGCGGCCATCTTGTCGGCACCCACGCGCTCGATCGTGCCGCGTGTCATCTTGCTTGGAAACATGCCCGGGGCCAAGGCATTGACCGTGATGCCGTAGTGCCCCCACTCGCCGGCCAGCGTGCGCGTGAAGTTGACCACCGCGCCCTTGCTGGTGCCGTAGGCGACGTACTGAATCTCTGGTGTCGATCCCGCCAGGCCGGCGATCGACGCCAAGTTGATGATGCGCCCCGCGCGGCGCGGGATCATGGAGGCCTTGCCCACCGCCTGGCTCATCAGGAAGACGCTGCGGATGTTGAGGTTCATGACCTTGTCCCAGGCTTCCAGCGGATAGTCCTCAGCCGGAGCACCCCAGGTGGCACCCGCGTTGTTGACCAGGATGTCGATCTGGCCGAGGCGCTGCATGGCTTCGTCCACGATGCGCTGCACTTCTTCGGGCCGGCTGGCATCCGCGGCCAGCCAGCCGGCCTCGATGCCACGGGCCTTCAGGGCGGCCGCCGCGGCCTCCAGGTCCGAGGCCTTGCGCGAGGTGATGAAGATCTTGGCGCCGGCCTCCCCCAGCGCTTCGGCAATCTGCAGGCCCAACCCTCGCGAGCCCCCCGTGATGAGCGCGGTTTTCCCGCTGAGGTCAAACAGTTTCTGGACGGAAGTGCTCATGCGGCCTCGTCGGATGATGGAGAAGAATCGCTCATGCGGGAGCGCACGTAAATCAGCAACACGCCCGACAACGCAAGCACGCCGCCCAGCCAAAGCAAGGCGTGCCCCGCCCAGCCACCCACGCGGCTGACCGACCAGCCCAGCGCGACGAGGATGAGGCCGCCGAAGATCAGCAGCCAGGTCAGCGTTTCGACCGTGCCCGTCTTCATGGTTCAGAACCAATCGGGCTGCATGGCGCGGCAAGTGTCATCGCGTGATTGCACCACGTTCAGCCAGGCCGGCACGCGCGGCAGTTCGTACCGGAAAAAATAGCGTGCCGCCGACAGCAAGCCCTGCCGAACGGCCTGCGGTGCCGCGGATGCGCGCGCCTGCAGCGCAACGTCGAGCCAGATCCAGGCAATCACGGTATGGCCGAACCCCTGCAAGTAGGGTGTGGCATTGGCCAAGGCTTCTTCAGGAACCCCCGTGGCCCATGCCGACTTGGTGGTGGTGCCCAGGTGTTTGAGCGCGCTCGCCAAGGCATTCGCCGGCTCGGCCCATTCAGGCGTCTGCAGCGCGCGCTCGATGGTGGCGTTGATGGTCGCGGCCAGCAGCGAAAGCGCCTTGCCACCATCCATCAGAACCTTGCGTCCCAGCAGATCGAGCCCCTGGATGCCATGCGTTCCTTCATGGATCATGTTCAGCCGGTTGTCCCGCCAGTACTGCTCCACGGGATAGTCACGCGTGTACCCATAGCCGCCGTGGATCTGGATCGCGAGGCTGTTGGCCTCCAGGCACCATTCACTCGGCCAACTCTTTGCAATCGGCGTCAACAGTTCAAGCAGGGAGGTGGCCAGCTCGGCATTCGAGCCGGTCTGTTGCTCGTCGACCAGTTTCGCGCAGTACAGCCCAAGCGCCAGCGCGCCTTCGCAATAAGACTTCTGGGCCAGCAGCATGCGCTTCACATCGGCGTGCTCGATGATCGGCACCTGAGGCTGGGTGGGATCTTTTCCGGTGGGGCCCATGCTTCGGCCCTGCGGGCGCCCCAGCGCATATTCAAGGCTCGCCTCGAAGCCGGCATAACCCAGCATGACCGCGCCCAGGCCGACGGCGATCCGGGCCTCATTCATCATGTGGAACATGCACCGCAAGCCCTCGCCCGGGGCGCCCACCCGGTAGCCGATAGCGCCGGCGGCACCCCGTACCGGGTACTTGCCTTCACCGAAGTTCAGCAGCGTATTGGGAATCCCGCGATAGCCCAGCTTGTGGTTGAGTCCGGCCAAAGCGACATCGTTGCGTTCGCCGGTCAACTCGCCGTTCGCATCCACCAGCCGCTTGGGAACGACGAACAGCGAGATCCCTTTGATGCCCGGCACCAGTGCGCCGTCGGGCCCCGGAATCTTGGCAAGCACCAGATGCACGATGTTCTCGGCCAGCTCGTGCTCACCGTTGGAAATCCACATCTTGTTGCCGCGCAAGCGATAGCGCGGACCGAGAGGATCCGCCTCGTAATCGTCGCCATCAGGGACTGCGCGCGTGACGATGTCCGACAAGCTGGAGCCCGCCTGCGGCTCCGACAGGCACATGGTGCCGAAGAAGCGGCCCGACAGCTCGTTGCGCGCAAACACCTCTTTCTGCTTCGGCGATCCATGTGCCAGCAGGAGGTTCGCATTGCCACTGGTGAGCATGGCCCCGCCGCCCAAGCCAATGCTGGCTTTGGAAAAGAAGCTGTTGGCTGCTTTCTCGATCACGCAAGGCAGCTGCATCCCGCCCTGTTCGTGATCCTGCGTGGCCGCCAACATGCCGGATTCAACGTAAGCACGTGACGCCTCGTGCGAGCTGGGCGGCAGCACCACCTTCTCACCATCGAAATGCGGCTCGTGGGTATCCGCTTCTCGATTGAAGGGCGCGAACTTGTCGCGCGCAATGCGTTCGCAGGTGTCCAGTACGGAGGCGAAGGTTTCGGGTGAGTGATCGCCAAAGCGCGACCGCCGGGTCAGCTGCCCCACCTCCAGCCACTCGTACAACAAGAAGTCGAGCACCGAACGGTAAGCCATCTCCAACTCCGCTCACAACACCTCGAACACGCCCGCCGCGCCCATGCCGCCGCCAATGCACATGGTGACCACCACGCGCTTGGCCCCTCGCCGTTTGCCTTCGATCAAGGCATGGCCGGTGAGGCGCTGGCCGCTCACCCCGTACGGGTGGCCCACCGCAATCGCGCCGCCATTCACGTTGAGGCGATCCATTGGAATGCCCAGTGTGTCGGCGCAGTAGAGCACCTGGACCGCGAATGCCTCGTTCAGTTCCCACAGGTCGATGTCGCTGACCTTGAGGCCCAGCTTCTTCAGCACCTTGGGCACCGCGAACACGGGGCCAATGCCCATTTCATCGGGCTCGCAGCCCGCCACCGCGAAGCCCAGGAAGCGACCCAGGGGCTTGTACCCGCGCTGTTCGGCAAGCTTCTCATTCATCAACACGCAGGCGCCCGCGCCATCGCTGAACTGGCTCGCGTTGCCAGCCGAAACCAAGCCGCCGGGAATGGCGGGCTTGATGCCCGAGATGCCTTCAACCGTGGTGCCGGGCCGCAGGCCTTCGTCGGCGCTGACCGTGACTTCCTTGGTGCGCAGGCCCAGCACCGGATCGGCCACGCCCGCCACGGTGGTGACGGGGATCATCTCGTCATTGAACTTGCCCGCTTCCTGAGCGGCGCAGGCTTTTTGCTGGCTGGCGGCACCGTAGGCATCCATGCGATCTCGGCCAATGTGGTATCGCTGAGCCACCTTCTCCGCGGTTTGCAGCATGGTCCAGTAGACCTCGGGCTTGTGGTCGCGCAACCAGGGATCGACCAGCATGTGCTTGTTGGCCTCGTTCTGTACGCACGAGATGCTTTCCACGCCGCCGGCAACGTACACATCGCCCTCGCCGGCGATGATGCGCTGCGCTGCGGTGGCGATGGTCTGCAGCCCGCTGGAACAGAAGCGATTGATCGTCATGCCGCTGACCGTCACCGGCAAGCCGGCGCGCAAGGCGATCTGGCGTGCGATGTTGCCGCCGGTGGCGCCTTCGGGTGTCGCGCAGCCCATGAGGACGTCATCCACCTCCCCCACCTCAATGCCCGCCCGCTCGACCGCGGCTTTGACGGCGAACCCGCCCAACGTGGCGCCGTGTGTCATGTTGAAGGCCCCTTTCCAGCTTTTGGCAAGTGGGGTGCGTGCGGTGGAAACGATCACAGCGGATGTCATGACGAGGCTCCTGTGGGCTCAGCCTTCGAGGCTGGCATGTAGATGCTATTGCGAGGTTTGGCAAAGATGCGCCGCACGATGGGCTCGAACTCGCTCATCGGCAGCGCATCGGCTTGGGGATCGAATGCGGGGTTGTCGTAGAGCGCACAGAACTCTTCCGTTCGGGCGTAGTGCGCATGCCCTTGAAACCGATCCCGAAGGTTGCGGTCCAGCCCCAGATGATGAAAGAAGTAGTAGCCCTGGAAGATGCCGTGGTGCTGCACCATCCAGAGGTTCGCCTCGCTGACGAAGGGCTTGAGGATGGCGGCGGCGATGTCAAAGTGGTTGAAGCTGCCCAAGGTGTCGCCGATGTCGTGAAAAAGCGCGCACACCACGTACTCCTCGTCGCGACCATCGGCCAAGGCGCGGGTGGCCGTCTGCAGCGAATGGGTATAGCGGTCGACCGGAAACCCGCCGTAGTCGCCTTCCAGCACTTTCAGATGCGCGATGAGACGATCGGGCAACTGGCGTGCGAAACCCATCGACTCTTCGGCAATCACCTGCCAGTCGCTGGCCGTGCTCTGCTCCATGCGGGTGAAGGTGGCGCGCTGCATGAGTGCTCCGCGCTCAAGTGAAGGTCTTGCCTTCAGCGGCCAGGCGCGCAAGCAAGGGAGCGGGCTCCCAGAAGCTGGCGTCATCGAGCGGGTTCTTCGCAAACCGCTTCATGGCAGACACCACGTTGAACAGGCCCTGGGTGTCGGCGTAACACATCGGCCCGCCGCGATAGGCCGGGAATCCGTAGCCGGTGAGGTAGACCATGTCGATGTCGGAGGCACGCAACGCGATGCCCTCTTCGACAATCTTTGCACCTTCGTTCACCAGCGCGTAGACCAGGCGATGCACGATTTCTTCGTCGCCGATCTGGCGCGGCGTGATGCCTTTGTCGGCCCGCTCCTTCTCGATCATCGCAACCACGAGGGCGGAAGGAATCGCATCGCGCTTGCCCGGGGCGTAGTCGTACCACCCTGCGCCGGTCTTCTGGCCAAACCGTCCCATCTCGCAAAGCAGGTCGGCCGTCTTGCTGTAGCGCATGTCCGGCTGCTCGAGGTAGCGGCGCTTGCGGATGTACCAACCCACGTCGTTGCCGGCAAGGTCACCCATGCGAAACGGCCCCATCGCGAAGCCGAACTTCTCGATCGCCTTGTCGACCTGCTGGGGCGTGGCGCCCTCTTCCAACAGGAAACCCGCCTGGCGGGAATACTGCTCGATCATGCGGTTGCCGATGAACCCGTCGCACACGCCCGAGACCACGCAGGTCTTCTTGATCTTCTTGCCCAGCTGCATCACCGTGGCCAGAACGTCCTTGGCGGTCTTCTCGCCACGCACCACCTCCAGCAACTTCATCACATTGGCGGGGCTGAAAAAGTGCGTGCCGATGACATCTTGCGGGCGACGGGTGAAAGCCGCGATCTGATTCACATCCAGCGTCGAGGTGTTGGACGCCAGGATCGCGCCTGGTTTCATCACATCGTCAAGCGCCTTGAACACTGTTTCTTTCACCGCCATGTCTTCGAACACAGCTTCGATCACCATGTCGGTATCGCGCAGATCGGCGTAGTCGAGCGTGGTCGAGAGCAAGCCCATGCGCGATTCGAGTACTTCGGCCTTCAGCTTGCCCTTCTTGACCTGCGCCTCATAGTTCTTGCGGATGACACCCACGCCTTTGTCCAGAGCCTCTTGCTTCATCTCGAGGACCACCACCGGCATGCCTGCGTTGAGGAAGTTCATGGCGATTCCGCCGCCCATGGTCCCAGCCCCGATGACGCCAACCCGCTTGATGTCGCGCACGGAGATGTCGGCAGGCACATCGGGAATCTTGGTCGTTGCACGCTCCGCTGCAAACACGTGGCGCAGCGCCCGGCTTTCTGGCGTCAACATCAGCGACTGAAAGGCCACCAGCTCGAGGCGCATGCCTTCGTCGAATGTCTTGTAGACCGCGTTGGCCACGGCCTCCACGCATTGCACAGGCGCCGGATAGTTGCGCGACATCGCCCCAACCGTGTTGCGGGCGAACTGAAAGTACGCATCGGGGTTCGGATGCCTGGCCTTCAGACTGCGCACCAGCGGCAGCGGGCGCAATGCCGCCACACTGTCGGCATAGGCAACGGCCGCCGGCAGGAGTTCGCCCTCGATCAGCTTGTCGAACAGCTTCTGCCCCGGAAACGACGCAATCACTTCGCTCTTGATCGGCGCGCCGCTCACGATCATGTTGAGCGCGGCCTCCACGCCAAGAACGCGCGGCAGGCGCTGCGTGCCCCCGGCGCCTGGAAGCAAGCCCAGCTTGACCTCGGGCAGTGCGATCAGCGTCCCCGGCGACACGACGCGATAGTGGCATCCCAGCGCCAGTTCAAGCCCGCCACCCATGCACACCGAATGGATCGCCGCGACCACAGGCTTGCTGCAGTTTTCCAACAACCGGATCAGGCTCAAGAGGTTCGGCTCGGCCGCCGCCTTCGGGGAGCCGAACTCCTTGATGTCCGCGCCACCCGAGAACGCCTTGCCTGCGCCCGTGAGCACAATCGCCTTCACCGCCGCATCCTCGACCGCCTGCTCCACATGCTGCGCAACACCAAGGCGCGTGGCCAACCCCAGGCCGTTGACAGGCGGGTTGTTCATCGTGATCACGGCCACCGTGCCGCGGACTTCATAGGTGGTTGTCATGGATAAGTACCGATCCGAATCAAAACGCCGCGGGCAGCCCGCCGACGAAGGGGTTGGTAGGAAATCGCTGGCCCGGCGCGAGGCGCCACACGGCTGAAGGTGATCTGCTCTCGCCGAGCATCGTGAAGGCAACGGTGGCATCGTGCGCGCAAGCAGGCCGTGTTTCAAGACCCTCGCATCCACGGCGCGAAAAGGATCGAGGCATCCGCGCGAAGACGCGGCCTGGCCTGCACCGGCGGCACCCCCTGGCGGGACCACGCGCCGGGCCTGGCAACCAGCCGATGAGGCAGAAGAGCGGCACCGGCCTGCTCGATGCATCCGCACCTGCTGCAACGCGCACAGAACCCGCCCGGAGGAGATGAGCAGATCTCACCGCAGCATGAAATGAAGCAACAACGATCGACATGCCGGAGTGGTCCGCGCCCAGAAACGAACGAAAGGCCGTGCTCAAAAGTAGCACGACCGTTCGCTCGATTCTAAGAACCAAGGCGCTGCAGCTTTGTCTCGTCAGCGACACCGGGTGCGAGGCCGGCGCGGCGAGGCGCGCCCCGGCCCGGGCCTCAAACCTCGAGCCACTCCCGGCGCACATTGCCGTCAGCGCGCAGCTCGGCAGGGGTGCCGTCGAACTTGATCTCGCCATGGCCCATGACGATGCAGCGGTCTGAGATATCCAGCGCGATGGTCAGCTTCTGCTCGACCAGCAGCACGGAGATGCCGCGTTGCTTGAGTTCCTTCAGGTACTGGCCCACCTGCTCCACGATCTTGGGCGCCAAGCCTTCGGTCGGCTCGTCGATCATGATGAGGTCGGGGTCGCCCATCAGCGTGCGACACAGCGCCAGCATCTGCTGCTCGCCACCCGACAGCACGCCTGCCTCGGTGTGCCTGCGCTCATCGAGCCGGGGAAAGAGCTTGTACATGTCGTCAAAGCTCCAACGCGCGTTCTTCTTGTTCCTCTTCTCGCCGAGCATGAGGTTCTGCTGGACCGTCAGCTTGGGAAAGATCTCGCGGTTCTCGGGAACGTAGCCGATGCCGGCATGCGCGATCTCGAACGCCTTCTTGCCCAGAATTTCCTGGCTCCGGAACTTGACCGAACCGGTGCCGTCGACCAGCCCCATGATCGCCTTCACGGTGGTGGAGCGGCCTGACCCGTTGCGGCCCAACAGACTCACGATCTCACCCTCCGTCACCGACAGATCGATGCCATGAAGGATGTGGCTCTTGCCATAGTAGGCATGCAGGTTGGTGATATTCAGCATAGTGTCTGAGAACCTTCAGGCGTTGGCTTCGGCGGCCTGGGTATCCGCCAGCGTGGAACCCAGATAGGCTTCCTGGACGCGCGGATTCGCTCGCACGGCTTCCGGCACGTCGTAGGCAATGACTTCGCCATAGACGAGGACCGCGATCTTGTCGGCCAAGCCGAACACGACGCCCATGTCGTGCTCGACGGTCAGCAGCGTCTTGCCCACGGTCACCTCGCGGATCAATTCGATGAAACGCGTGGTCTCGCTCTTGCTCATGCCCGCGGTGGGCTCATCAAGCAGCACGACGTCGGCCCCCCCGGCAATGGTGATGCCGATCTCCAGCGCGCGCTGCTCCGCATACGTGAGGTTCATGGCCAAGGTGTCGCGCCGCCTCTCCAGCTTGATCATGCGCAACAACTGCTCGGCGCGATCGTTGGCATCTTCCAGCTGCGAGAGGAACTTCCAGAACGCGTACTTGTAGCCCAGAGACCAAAGCACGGCGCAACGCAGATTCTCGAACACCGACAAGCGGGAGAAGATGTTCGTGATCTGAAAGCTGCGCGACAAGCCCTTGCGGTTGATCTCATAAGGCTTGAGATCGTTGATGCGTTCACCCTTGAGCAGGATGTCGCCACTGGTGGCTGGAAAACGCCCACTGATCAAGTTGAAAAGCGTTGACTTGCCAGCCCCGTTCGGGCCGATGATCGCAACCCGCTCCCCAGGGCGCACCGCCAGATTGGTGCCGCGGATGATGTCGGTCTTCCCAAAGGATTTGCGAAGGTCTTTCAACTCGACGGCGTATCCACCCGCCACGGCGGTCTCGGTCCCGGTCATAGCGCCTCCCTTCGGCGGATTTCAACTTCAATTTCTTCCTGGATGCCGCCCCACAGCGCACTGACACGCCGTCTCACGATCTCGAAGGCAATCCCCCCGATCACCGTCACGATCAGGGCTTGCACCCAGCTCGCGTAGGTGGATGCATCGAGCGAGATGCCCAGGAACTTCAACTGGGGCCCCAATGCCGCGTTGATCTGCAAGTGGTAAACCATTTCGATGATGGTTGCCATGCCCGCCAAGGCCACGAGACCGAAGAGGGCCAGCCAGAAATACGGCCACATGAGACGCCCCAGCTTGCCGAAGGACAGGACGCGGAGGTTCATCATGATCAAGGAGGCGAAACCACCCGGCGCGAACATCACCATGATGGTGAAGACCAGGCCGAGGTACAGCAGCCAGGCCTTGGTGAACTCGGACAACAGCACCGAGGCCAGCACCATCAACACCCCACCGATCACCGGCCCGAAGAAGAACGTGGCGCCGCCGAGAAAGGTGAACAGCAGATAAGAGCCCGAGCGCAGCGGGCCCACGACCTCGGCGGTTGCGATCTCGAAGCTGATGGCGTACATGCCGCCCGCGACGCCGGCAAAGAAGCCGGCGATCATGAAGGCGAAGTACCGCACGCGCTGCGTGTTGTAGCCGATGAACTCCACGCGCTCCGGGTTGTCGCGAACCGCGTTCAAGATGCGCCCCAGCGGCGTGCCTGTGAAGGCAAACATCAATGCCGTGCAGAGGAACGTGTAGATCGCAAGCAAGTAGTACACCTGGACCTGGGGGCCGAAGGTGATGCCGAGCACGGGGTCACCCGCAACGCGGTTGGCAGTGACACCCCCTTCACCGCCGAAGAACTCGGGCACCATCAGCGACATCGCGAAGACCAATTCGCCAATGCCCAGCGTGATCATGGCGAAAGTGGTCCCTGCTTTCTTGGTGGTGACGTAGCCGAACAACGCCGCGAAGAACATGCCTGCCACGCCACCGACGACGGGAATCAGGCTCATGGGCAGGCCCAGGCCCCCGCCGATGGAATTCATCATGTGAACGCAGACGAAAGAGCCCAGGCCTGTATACACCGCATGGCCGAAGCTCAGCATGCCCCCTTGGCCGAGCAGCATGTTGTAAGACAGGCAGGCCACGATCCCGATGCCCATCTGGGACAGCATCGTCACGGCGAAACTGCTCTTGAAGAACAGCGGCGCCACGAGCAAAACGAACGCAAACAGCGACCAGATGAGAATCCGCCCGATGTTCAGCGGCTTGTACGAAAAAACTTGAGCGGACATGGATCAGGTCTCCCGTGTGCCAAGCAGTCCCTTGGGTCGGAAGATCAGGATCAACACGAGGAACAGGTAAGGAAGGATGGGGGCGACTTGAGAGACAGTCATCTTCAACACGGTATTGGCGGCCACCTCCGGGCTCAGCGTGATGCCGATGGCGGCCAGAATGCTCACGATCGATGTGTCCATCGCGATCGCAAAGGTTTGAACCACGCCGATGATCAGCGAGGCGAGGAAGGCTCCGGCCAGCGAGCCCATGCCGCCCACCACGACCACCACGAAGATCACGGACCCGACGGTTGCCGCCATGGCCGGCTCGGTCACGAACGTGCTGCCACCGATGACACCGGCCAAGCCCGCCAGACCGCAGCCCGCACCGAACACCAGCATGAAGACCCGGGGGACGTTGTGCCCCAGCGATTCCACCATCTCCGGGTGCGTGAGCGCGCTCTGAATCACGAGGCCGACACGCGTGCGGGTCAGCAGGAGCCACAACGATGCCAGCATCAGAATCGCGACGAACATCATGAAGCCGCGCGTTGCGGGGAATGGTGAGCAGACGATGCGCACGGCGGCATCCGCCGACATGCATGCTTGAGGATCCACTGCGCCGAACACGAAACGCAGACCGTCAACCGAGGAGTTCACCAGCGTGAACAACGGCCCGCGCAAGACCTCGGGCGGCAGGAAATCCTGGGAGACACGCCCCCAAGTGAGTTGAACGACTTCCAGGATCACGAAGGACAGCCCGAACGTGATCAACAGTTCGGGCACGTGGCCGAACTTGTGGACGCGCCGCAGGCAGTAGCGCTCGAACAATGCGCCGAGCCCAGCCACCACCACAGGCGCCAGAAACAGTGCGGGCCAGAAGCCAACCACCTTCGAGATCGAATAGGCGATGTAGGCGCCGAGCATGTAAAAGCTCGCGTGGGCGAAATTGAGGACCCCCATCATGCTGAAGATGAGTGTCAAACCCGAACTGAGCATGAACAGCAAGAGCCCGTAGCTCAAGCCGTTCAGCATCGAAATTGTGAAGAACTCCATCGTGATCCAGTAACAGTAAGGTGTTCTGTTCTACAAACGAACAGGGCCCGTTGGTACGCCAGCGGGCCCTGTCGCGCCGGGAACCGCGAGGGTTACGACGGACGCTTCATCTGGCACGACGTTGGCGTGCTGGAGACATACGACGGGAAGGTGCGCACCGGCACCAGCGTCATGCCGGTGTTCTCGGGGCTGTAGGGATGCTTGGCATCCGTTTTCTGCCAGACCGTCAGCCACAGCGGCTGCTGAAGCTGGTGATCCAGCTTGCGCATCTCGACTTCGCCGTTGAAGCTGTTGACCTTCAAGCCTTCAAGTGCCGCGGCCACCTTCACGGGGTCGGTCGATTTGGCCTTGGCCATGGCTTCACCAAGCAACACGAAGGTGTGGATGGCCGAGCCGAAGTAGAGGTCGTCATTGAATCGCTTCTTGAACTCGGCTTGCAGGGCATCCATCTGGCCAGGCATGTTGGGGTGCCCATACCCAATGCTGTACACACGGCCGGCGCCGCCGGTGCCGAGAGCCGTCGGCGTGCCCGTCACCTGCGTGTAGTAGGTGAAGAACTTGCCGTTGTAGCCATTCTCGTTGGCGGCCTTGATCAGCAGCGAAAGATCGGTACCCCAGTTGCCGGTGATGACGGTATCCGCGCCCGACGCCTTGATCTTCGCGACATACGGAGCGAAGTCGCGAACCTGCGCCAGGGGGTGCAGGTCTTCACCGACGATCTGGATGTCAGGACGCTTGGCGCGCAGGCTTTCCTTGGCGAACTTGGCAACCTGTGCACCGTGCGAGTAGTTCTGATTCAACAGGTAGACCTTCTTGATGTCCTGTTGGTCTTTGATGAAATTCGTCATCGCCTCCATTTTCATGGAGGTGTCCGCATCGAGACGGAAGTGCCAGTAGTTGCACTTGCTGTTCGTCAGATCGGGGTCAACCGCTGCATTGTTGAAGTACAGCACCTCTTGGCCGGGATTGCGCTCGTTGTGTTTCGAAATCGCATCGACCAAAGCCAACGCAGCAGACGACCCCTGGCCTTGCGTCACATAGCGAATGCCCTGGTCGGTTGCGGCCTTCAGCGCGTTCAGCGTCTCGGTCGGGCTCAGCTTGTTGTCGAACTGAACGATCTCGAATTTCACGCCGGCGGGATTCGTGGCACTGAATTTCTCGGCCATGAACTGGAAGCTCTTGAGGCCGTTGGTGCCCACAGGGGCCATCAAGCCGGACAGAGGATCGATCCACGCCACCTTCACCACCTGGCCTGCCAGCGGCTTGGCCTGCGCAAACGCAGAGGTCCCTGCGACGACGAGCGCCGCGCCCACAACCAAGCCGAACATGCGACGCGTTTGATGATTCTTTCTGATACTCATACTTCTAATCTCCTCGAGACAGTGGAGTGAAAAACGCGAGCAAGACTAACGGATCAACCGCGCTGAGAGCCATAGGGACTACCCGACATCCAACCGACAACTCTCGCATGGAAGTCGCTCGCGGGCGACGGAAAACCTCTTCAAAATTGAATCGCTTCAGCCCGCAGCTCACAGCGGTAGGCCCCGGGGGCGCGATGTACTTCGCGAACGATCAAGACACTCTTCGCTGATGCACCGCCACACAACACAAAAAGAATCTGGATCGCGACACCAGGAAAAGCGGCATTCATGTGGCGCAAGAAGGTTTTGGCTTCTGCAATAAACGGCCCATTGGCGCATCAATACATACTCATTTTTCGACATCGCCGCCATGATGTGCAAGGAGAGCCGGGCCCGCCGACGCCCGGGCCGGGCCGGGATCTCAAGCGCGAATCTCAGGCGCGATCAGGCGTTGGCCGAGGGCAGTGCATGCGCCTTGAACTGCTCTCTCAACTTGAGCTTCTGGATCTTTCCAGTGGCGGTATGCGGGATCTCACTGACAAACACCACGTCATCGGGAATTTGCCATTTGGCAATGCGGCCATCGAAGAACCCAAGAATGTCTTCACGCGACACGACTGCATCGGGTTTCTTGACCACGACCAGCAATGGCCGCTCATCCCATTTCGGATGGCGACAGGCGATTGCCGCCGCCTCGTGAACGCCCGGATGCGCCATTGCGATGTTCTCCAGGTCAATCGAGCTGATCCATTCGCCACCGGACTTGATGACGTCCTTGCTGCGATCGGTGATCTGCATGAAACCGTCTGCGTTGATGGTGGCCACGTCGCCTGTCGGAAACCACTTCAAGCCATTGACCTCAAGCAGCGGCGACTCGTCGCGCTGGAAGTAGCTCTCGATCACCCACGGGCCCCGCACCACCAGATTGCCGGCGGATCGGCCGTCCCATGGCAGCGTCTTGTTGTCGTCGTCGAGGATCTCCATGTCCACGCCATACACCACACGGCCCTGCGTGGCCTGCAACTGTTCCTTGGCTTCCTTGCCGAGACTGTCGTGCTTGCCCTTGAGCTTGGCCAACGTGCCCAACGGCGACATCTCGGTCATGCCCCAGGCATGGATCACCTCCACGCCGAGTTCGTCTTGCAGCGTGCGCATCATCGCGGGCGGGCAGGCCGCACCGCCGATCACCGTGCGCTTGAACGTGCTGAACTTGAGCTTGTTCTGTATCACGTAGTTGATCAGGCCGAGCCAGACGGTGGGCACGCCGGCACTGAAAGACACCTTCTCGCTTTCGAAAAGCTCATACAACGACTTGCCGTCGAGATGCGGCCCGGGCAGCACCAGCTTGGCGCCCACCAGCGGGCCGGAGTACGGCAAGCCCCACGCATTGACGTGGAACATCGGCACGACCGGCAGGATGACGTCTCGGGCCGAGCAGCCCAGCGAGTCCGGCAGCGCGCTGCCATACGCATGCAGCACCGTGGAGCGATGACTGTAGACCGCCCCTTTCGGATGGCCGGTGGTGCCCGAGGTGTAGCAAATGCTCGATGCAGTGGTTTCATCGAACTGCGGCCACGCATAGTCGCCGTTCTCCGCCTCCACCAGTTCTTCGTAGCACAGGAGGTTCGCCAAGCCGCTGCTGGCCGGCATATGGGCGCGATCGGTCATCAGGACGAAGTGCGCCACGCTCTTCAGCGCCGGCGCCAGCTTCTCGACCAGCGGCAAGAAGGTGAGATCGAAGCACAGCACGCGGTCTTTCGCGTCTTCCACGATCCAGGCGATCTGTTCCGGGAAAAGCCGGGGATTGATCGTGTGGCACACCAAAGCGGAGCCCGACGTGCCGTAATAGATCTCCAGGTGGCGATAGCCGTTCCAGGCCAATGTGCCGATGCGGTCGCCGGGCTGACAGCCCAGACGGGCGAGCACCTGCGCCACCTTTCGGGATCGCAGTTCGCAGTCTTTGTAGGTGTAGCGATGGATGTCGCCTTCTGCGCGCTTGGAAACGATCTCGGTATCGGCCGAATGCCTGGCCGCATGCGTGATCAGCGACGAAATCATCAGCGGCATCTCCATCATTTGGCCCAATAGGCGTGCCATGCGTCTCTCCAGTGTTAGTTTGCTGCGATGCACGATGATAGAAAACTCGCTGCCTCCTGATTTCTGCTGTTTACCCCTAGTGGACACGCGTCGAGGAGCCATCGCTACACTGCGTCAATGGCTGCAGTACGAGAAGAGGTGCGCCCCGACGGGTTGTTGAGTGGTCGCTGGGTCAACCGGTTTGGCTCTCTGGGCGATAACTTCTTTACAGCGATTGCACCCCAAGGGCTGCCCGACCCGCACTGGGTGGCGTGGAGTCCCGCTTGCGCCGAATTATTGGCGGGCACGCCTCGGCCGGCGCCTGATGCGCGCACCCTCGACATCCTGAGCGGCAACGCGTTGCAGCCAGGCATGTCGCCGCTGGCATCGGTTTACAGCGGGCACCAGTTCGGGGTCTGGGCGGGCCAACTGGGCGATGGGCGCGCACTTTGGCTCGGCGAGGTCGAGACGCCCCATGGTTTCTTCGAAATCCAGCTGAAAGGCTCTGGGCTGACGCCTTATTCCCGCATGGGCGATGGGCGTGCGGTTCTGCGCTCGTCCATCCGCGAGTTCCTGTGCTCCGAAGCGATGTCCGCATTGGGCATCCCGACCACCCGCGCGCTGTGCATCGCCGGGTCTGCGTTGCCGGTGCATCGCGAAACGACGGAAACTGCCGCCGTGGTGACACGCGTCGCCTCCAGCTTCATTCGTTTCGGTCATTTCGAGCATTTCACCCACACCGCCCCCAACGTCGCGGCACTGCGGCAGTTGGCGGATTTCGTGATCGACACCTATCTGCCCGCCTGCCGCGACGCGCAAAACCCCTACGCCCAACTGCTTGACGAAGTCGCACGCCGAACGGCGGAACTCATCGCCCAGTGGCAAGCGGTGGGCTTTTGCCACGGTGTGATGAACACGGACAACATGTCCATCCTCGGCCTGACCATCGACTACGGCCCCTTTGCCTTCCTGGATGCCTTCGACCCGGGGTACATCTGCAATCATTCCGATACCCGCGGGCGCTATGCCTACGGCCGGCAGCCACAGGTGGCGTTCTGGAACCTTCATGCGCTGGCCCATGCGCTGGCGCCATTGACAGGGGGTGCGGAAGATGCCGTGGCGGCGATCGAGGCATATCCGGGCACGCTGTCGCAGGCGCTCGACCGCCAGATGCGCACCAAGCTGGGACTTGCCACCGCGCAAGAAGGCGACCGGCCCTTGATCGAGGGTCTGCTGGAACGCATGGCCGCCGACAAGGTCGACTTTTCCATTCTGTTTCGCCGCCTGGCTTCGTTCCGATGCGACGCGGGGGAACCGAACGACAGCGTTCGCGATCTGTTCATCGATCGCGCTGCCTTTGACGAATGGGCGCACTTGTACGCCAACCGCCTGCGGTCTGAAAACAGCGGGGATGCCGAGCGGCGCGTCCGCATGAATCGCGTGAATCCGAAGTACATGCTCAGAAATCACCTGGCCGAGATCGCCATCCAGAAAGCGCAGGCCGGTGAATTTTCCGAGATCGAGCGCTTGCGGGCGATCCTGGCGCGGCCCTTCGACGAGCAGCCCGAGCACGAGGCCTATGCCGACTTTCCGCCCCCCTGGGCGCAAACCATCGAGGTGTCTTGTTCATCATGAGCAACTACGAAGTCAAGAAAACCGATGCCGAGTGGCGCGAGCAACTCGACCCCATGCAGTACCAAGTCGCGCGCCATGCCGCGACCGAACGCGCGTTCACCGGCAAATACTGGGATCACTTCCAGCCCGGCCAGTACAACTGCATCGGCTGCGGCACGCCGCTGTTCGAGTCGCGCACGAAATTCGATGCGGGATGCGGCTGGCCCAGCTACTGGGAACCCATCAACAGCGAGGTGATCGAGCGCGTGGCCGATCAAAGCCACGGCATGGTGAGGGTTGAAGTCAGATGCAACCGCTGCGGCTCACATCTGGGGCACGTGTTCGAGGATGGCCCTGAACCGACGGGCGAGCGTTTTTGCATCAACTCGGCAGCGATAGACTTCAAGCCCGCGACCTGATTTCAACCCCATGAAGCTGATCCTCGACTTCCTCCCGCTGCTGCTCTTCTTCGGCACCTTCAAACTCGCCGAAGCCAACCAGGAGTGGGCGGCAGCGTTCACGTCAGAGCATCTGGGCTTCCTGGTTTCGGGAGGCGTGGTGGGGGTCGAGGAAGCCCCCGTCCTGCTTGCAACGCTGATCGTGATCGTCGCCACCGTGATTCAAGTCATCACCCTGCGCGCCATGGGTCGCAAGATCGAGCTGATGCTGTGGGTCACGCTGGCGCTGGTGGTGGTTCTGGGCGGCGCCACCGTCTGGTTCCACAACGCGACCTTCATCAAGTGGAAGCCAAGCGCCGCGTTCTGGGCGATGGCCCTGGCGCTGTGGGTCAGCCAGACCGTGTTCAACAAGAACCTGCTTCAGTCGATGATCGGCGCCGACCTCAAGCTGCCGGCCGCCATCTGGCGAAGATTGAACACCGCATGGGTCATGTTCTTCAGCTTCATGGGCATTCTGAATCTCTATGTCGCCTATACCTTCTCCACCTCGACGTGGGCGACGTTCAAGGTGTTCGGCGTCTACGGCATCATGATCGCGTTCACCATCGCCCAGGTGCTGTACCTGACCAAGCACGTGAAGGTTGCGGAGGCCGCGAACGCGTCCTCTGACAAACAGGCGTGAACTACCGTGTCCGTCACTGTTCAAGAGATTGAAGCCGCGTTGCGCGAAACGCTGCATCCCAGCGCCCTCGTGATCGACGACGAAAGCCATCTGCACGCAGGCCACGCCGGCGCCCGCGAAGGAAGGCACTACCGTGTCCGAATCGTCAGCAGTTCCTTCAACGATTTGTCACGCTTGAAGCGACATCGCCTCGTATATGATGCCCTTCGCTCGTTGATCCCGCGCGGTATTCACGCGCTCGCCATCGATGCGCGCGCTCCGGGCGAAGCCTGAAGTTGGCAGTCTTCGGATCCTCCTGACGCGTCCTGTCATCGACTCCCATCCCCTTTGAAAGTCATCAAGCCCATGAAGAAGCTGTCTATTGCAGGCCGCGCATCGCTGTTGGTTCTTTCTGCCGCTTTGCTCGCCCCTGCAGCCGCACTGGCGCAGAACGTGGCCATCGTGAACGGCAAACCAGTTCCGAAAGCACGCGTCGACGCGTTGCTGCAACAGGCCACCCGCCAAGGCGGCCAGCCTGTCACCCCCGAGCTGGAAGCTCAGGTCCGTGACGAAGTCGTGCTGCGCGAGATGTTCATGCAAGAAGCGCAAAAGCGCGGCCTGACATCGTCACCCGATTACAAAGTGCAGTTGGAGCTGGTGCGCCAGAGCCTGCTGATCCGCGAGTTGTTCAGCGACTACGCCAAGAAAAATCCCGTCACCGATGCCGAGATCCAGTCCGAGTACAACCTGTTCAAGGCGCAAGCCAGCGGCAGCGAGTTCCGCGCGCGGCACATCCTGGTCGAGGAAGAAGCGCAGGCCAAGACCTTGATTGCGCAGATCAAGGCGGGTGCAGACTTTGAAGACCTGGCCAAGAAAAATTCCAAGGATCCCGGCTCCGGCCAGAACGGCGGCGATTTGGATTGGGCCAACCCCAACGCCTATGTTCCTGAGTTCAGCCAAGCGCTCTCAGCCCTGAAAAAAGGCGAGATGACCGAGGCCCCGGTCAAGACGCAATTCGGCTATCACATCATCAAACTCGAAGACACGCGAGAAGCCCAATTCCCGCCCTTGGAAGAAGTGAAACCCCAGATCGAGCAGCGCCTCGGGCAACAAAAGCTGGCCCAGTTCCGCGACAGCATCAAGTCCAAAGCCAAGACAGACTACAAGTTCTCGATGGAGTAAGCAGTTCTCGACTGCTGCCACCTGGGCGCCCTTCCCGGCGCCCTTTTTCTTGCCCGCTTCAGGCTCAGTGCGCGACGAGCCGCCCCGCCTCGATGCGCAATTGCCGGTCGCACCGAGCGGCAATGCCGCGGTCGTGCGTGACCAGCACCAGGGTCGTGCCCGCTTCGCGATTCAGATCGAACATCAGTTCCATGACCTTCTCGCCGGTCGCAAAGTCGAGGCTCCCCGTGGGCTCGTCGGCCAGCAGAACGGCCGGCCGCACGACGAATGCGCGTGCAAGCGCCACACGCTGCTGTTCACCTCCCGAGAGCACCTTCGGGTAGTGCCCCAGGCGATCGCCCAAACCCACACGCTGCAGCATCTCGGAGGCTTGCGCACGCGCGTCGACCCGGCCCTGCAGTTCGAGCGGGAGCATCACGTTCTCAAGGGCGGTGAGATTGCCCAGCAACTGGAAGCTCTGAAACACGAAGCCCAGCTTGGAGGCCCGTACCGCAGCCCGTGCATCCTCGTCCAGCGCGAACAAATCCGTGCCGCCGAGGTGAACCGTTCCGGAACTTGGCGTGTCCAAGCCCGCGATGATGGACAGCAAGGTGCTCTTGCCCGAGCCGCTGGCGCCCACGATGGCCGCCGACTGCCGGGGCGACAAGGTGAAATCGATCTCGTGAAGTATCGTCAGCAAACCGGTGGAGTCTTGCACTCGCTTGGTGACACGTTCGACAGCAATGATGGATTCAGACATGAATGACCTGGGGCAAAAAAACATGGGGCGCCGCGCGCTATTGCGGCAATGTACTGCGCTTGGCCTTGCCGCGAGCGCGTGGCCCGCATTCGCTCAAGAGAAGAGGTTGCCGGGTGAGCATGTCGTCCTCGTCGTGGGCGACAGTCTTTCGGCGGAATACGGCATCGCTCGCGGCAAAGGATGGGTGGCATTGCTGGAGGAGCGGCTGTCGTCGCGCAAGCCGCCCGCCACGGTGATCAACGCCAGCATCAGCGGCGACACCACATCGGGCGGGCGCTCTCGTCTGCCCGCCTTGCTGAAGCAGCACCGCCCCACGCTCGTGGTCATCGAACTGGGCGGCAACGATGCGTTGCGCGGCCTGCCATTGAGCAGCACGCAAGACAATCTGCTCACCATGGCGCGCGCCGCGAAGGCCGCCGGTGCGAAGGTGTTGATGGTCGGCATGCAGGTGCCGCCGAACTACGGGCGCCAGTACAGCGACGACTTTGCGGGCCTGTTCGCGAAGGTTGCGCAGACCGAGAACACCGGCCTCGTGCCCTTCTTGCTGCAAGGCGTCGCCGACACGCCGAACGCCGAAGCGATGTTCCAGCCCGATCGCATCCATCCCCGTGAACAGGCACATCCCAAGATGCTGGAAAACGTCTGGGCCGGGCTTCAGCCAATGCTGCGCTGAGCGAGCGCGCATCACCCGCCTCGATCGCCCCGCGGCCCACGCTGACCGCCGCCTTCACCGCGCCCACCGCGTTGCATCTCCGGTCCGCCGCGCCGCCCTTCCGGCGGGCGCGAGAAATCGCGTTGGCGCGGCGTGGCGTCCGGCCGCATGCCCGGCTGCTGCGGCGGCTGGACGAACGGCCGCTGCGTTGGAGCGCCGATCTGGGGTTGCTGCATGCGCCCATCGCGCATCGGCGGCGCTCCGATCTGTCCCGCTCCTGGCGCCGGGGCATTGCCGCGCGGGGCGGGCCGCGTCTCGGCGGTGAAGCCGCCACGCGGCTCACGCTGCGGCCGGTTGTCCGGCCGGGCGGCAGGGCGGCGGTCATCGCGCACGCGCTCAGCGCCCGATTGCGGCGCGGCGACGCTCGGCCGTGTATCGCGCGGCGGCCCTGGGTTCACCAGCCCGGGCGCGGAGCGCCCCGGCCGCTCGGCAGTTCGGGGCGGCATGGCACCCGCAGGCGGCGTCTGCGCGGGACGGTCGCGCTCGATGCGAGCACCGCCAGGCGAGCGAGACGGCGTGTCGGCCCGCCGGGTCGAATCCACGGCGAACCCACCCGGACGAGGCGCACGAGGGGCGCCCCCCCGCGGCCCCGCGCTCGGGCGCGATGGCGGCGCCACCACAGGCGCGTCGGCGCGCGCTCGAGCGCGCGAAAGGTCTTGCTGCAATCGGCCATCCAGGCGCGTGATCGATGGTCCGACGGGCTGGCGGCGCTGGATGACGCTGGCCGGCACCACCGTGACGGCTTCTGCGCGACCGCGATTCATGTAGCGCGTGTTGGCCACCACGCGGCCCGGGTTGTTGATGATGGTCGTGACATTGGTGATGTTCGTCACCTGCGTCACGTTCACCTGACGCACATAGCGCGGCGACACGCGATAGCCGGGCACATAGACTTCGCGCGGCCCCAGCGGGAACCATCCGACACTGGGGGACGACCCGATGCGAACCGACACGCTCACGCCGGGCCCGCCGACCCACGCCACCAGCGCAGGCGCGTACACCGGTCGCGCCACATACCGGCCCGGCGACCAGCGCCAGGCGTTGTGCACCATGACCCAGCGACCGTAGTGGAAGGGGGCGAAGCCCCACGGCGCATCATCCACCCACGTCCAGCCCCAGGGACTGACCCAGGTCCAATGCCCCATGCGGTACGGAGCCCATCCCGCAACCACGGTGCGTGGCGCCCACAGCGGGCCGTAGTCGGTGTGTTGCTCCCAGGTACCGTAGCGGTCAAGGTCTTCCACCCCGGTCATCTCGGGGGAGACGTACCGCGTGGAGACGAGGTCGCGGTCTCCCTGCTCGCGCGACGCCACCCAGCTGGAAAAAGCGTCGGCGGCAGGCGAGGTCACTGAATACTGCGGGGCGCCGTTGTCTTTCCAGAACTCCACGCGCTGGCCCGCATGCACGGACAATGCCGTCCCGCTGCTTTCATAGGTGGACTGGCCACCATTCACCGTGACGACGCTCATGCGGTCGTGCCGGTCGAAGCGATAGCTGCCGGCACGGTCGGTGCTGAAGCGCCCTTCTTCGGTCAGCAGCGCAAACTCCGACGCAGCCTCGGCCGTGCGCAGTTGCGCCGCAAGACTGCCGCCGAGCAACTCGAAATGCGCGTGGGTGTCGTCCAGCCGGTCCACGTACAGCTCGGTGTCTGGGCCGATGCGAACCACGGTGGTCCCGATGCGGATCTCGGCGCGCGCGCTGGCCTCGGTGGACAGGCGATCGCCCGTGGTGATGGGCCAGTTGCGCACCCCGTCGATCCACTCGTCGCTGTCGGCGAGATAAAGCCACACTTTGCCCTCCACATCGGCGAGGCGGCCCACGCGGTCGGGCGGATCAGCCGCATCGCCCGGCGCTTCAGCCCGCGCCATGCCGGCTGCAAGCAGCAGCCAGAAGCCGAACACGAGGGCCAGAAGACGCCCGTACTGGAAACCGATGCGCATCACGGTGAAGCGATGCGCATCGGCTGCGTGCGAGAGAGGAAAAGCTTGTCTCATGGCGTCACCTTCGAGGTTGGAGGTCACGGAAACCTTGCAGTTCCGCCCAAGTACAACGTGCCCCGCCCTGATTCGGCTGACGACAGAAACGTTTCTTCGCATTCTGCGCGCCAGCCGCCCATCGCACGCTCCGGCCATCAGTCGTCTTCTGACGCGTCCAACCCGGGAAACAGCACGCTGGTGTAGCCAAACTGCCTGAAATCCCGGATTCGCATCGGGTAAAGCGTGCCGATGAGGTGGTCGCATTCGTGCTGAACCACACGGGCGTGGAAACCGTCGGCTTCCCGGTCGATCGTCTCGCCCCGGGGGTTCTGCCCGGTGTAGCGGATGCGGGCATGGCGCGGCACGAGGCCGCGCAGGCCGGGTACCGACAAGCAGCCTTCCCAGCCCTCCTCCATGGCCTCATCGAGCGGCGTGATTTGCGGATTGAGCAACACCGTCTCCGGGACCGGCGGCGCATCCGGGTAACGGGCCGAGCTGGAGAACCCGAAGATCACCAACGCGAGATCCACGCCGATCTGCGGGGCGGCAAGGCCCGCGCCGCGGGCTGCATGCATGGTGTCGAACATGTCTTGAATGACTGCGTGCAGCTCGGGCGTGTCGAACTGCTCCACAGGCTTGGCAACGCGCAGCAGGCGCGGGTCGCCCATCTTCAGGATTTCGCGAACGCTCATGGGGCTGGGTGATGCCGAAGGAAGGTGCATTCTGACGCACGGCGCCAGCCAAGGGGCGGGCGTGGCGCTGCGCCCTCAGCCTTCGGCGAGCAATGCCAGCAACGCGGCTTCGTCCAGAAGGGCAATGCCGAGGTCGCGCGCCTTGTCGAGCTTGGTACCCGCCTCTTCACCCGCCACCACGTACGTGGTCTTCTTGGACACGGAACCCGCCACCTTGCCCCCCGCGGCTTCGATCATGTCCTTGGCTTGGTCGCGGGTCAGCGTCGGCAAGGTTCCGGTGATCACGAATGTCTTCCCGGCCAGGGGCTTGGGCGTGAGGTCGCCTTCGCCATCATGCTCATCCCACGCGATGCCGGCGCCGCGCAGCTGCGCCACCACCTCTCGGTTGTGCGGCTGTTCAAAGAACGTTCGCAGGCTCTGCGCCACGATCGGGCCCACATCGGCCACTTCCAGCAGTTGCTCGACGCTCGCATCCATCACGCGATCCAGCGCACCGAAGTGCTTGGCCAGGTCCTTGGCGGTGGTTTCCCCCACCTGGCGAATGCCGAGTGAAAACAGAAAGCGCGCCAGCGTGGTGCGCTTGCTCTTGTCCAAGCCGTCAAGCAAGTTCTGCGCGCTCTTTTCTCCCATGCGGTCGAGCGCGCTCAGCTGCTCGAGCTGGAGCGTGTACAGATCGGGCAGGGTCCGCACACACTGCGCATCGATGAGCTGGTCGACCAACTTGTCGCCCAGGCCCTCGATGTCCATGGCGCGCCGGCTCGCAAAATGCAAGATGGCCTGCTTGCGCTGCGCCGGGCAGAACAGGCCGCCGCTGCAGCGCCAATCGACACCGCCCTCTTCACAGACGATGTCGCTGCCGCACACGGGGCAATGCCCTCCCAGGCGCGCGTAGAGATCGAATGGTTCGCCCCGCGGTGCGCCGTCCGTCGGGACGCTGGCGACCACCTCCGGAATCACGTCGCCGGCACGACGCACGATCACGGTGTCACCGATGCGCACATCCTTGCGATTGATTTCATCCTGGTTGTGCAGCGTGGCGTTGCTGACGGTGGTGCCGCCCACGAACACCGGCACCAGCTTCGCCACGGGCGTGAGCTTGCCGGTGCGTCCGACCTGGATATCGATGTCTTGCAAGACGGTGGTCTGTTCCTGCGCCGGATACTTGTGGGCCACCGCCCAGCGCGGCTGGCGCGACACGAATCCCAGCTGTTGCTGCACCGCGCGCGCGTTCACCTTGTAGACCACGCCATCGATGTCAAACGGCAACTGATCGCGTTTGTCACCCATCCGCTGATGGAAGTCCATCAACCCCTGCGCACCCCATGACACTTCGCGATCGCCGTTCACCGGCAGTCCGAACGCGGCCAACGCGTCGAGGATTTCGCTGTGGGTGGGCGGAACCTCCCAGCCTCGCGTTTCGCCCAAGCCATATGCGAAGAAGCTCAGCGGGCGCTTGCGGGCGATGGCCGGATCGAGCTGGCGCACCGCGCCCGCTGCGGCGTTGCGCGGGTTGACGAAGGTTTTCTCGTTCTTCGCACCCGCGGCAATCAGTGCCCGTTGCCGTTCATTGAGCGCTTCGAAATCATCGCGGCGCATGTAGATCTCGCCCCGCACCTCGAGCACCTCGGCGCTGACCCCCTTGAGGCGCTCGGGAATTTGCTTCACCGTCCGGATGTTCTGGGTGACGTCTTCACCTTTCTCGCCGTCGCCGCGCGTGGCGGCCTGCACAAGACGACCGCGCTCATAGCGCAGGCTGATCGCAAGCCCGTCGAACTTCAGTTCAGCGGCGTACTCGATGGGCGCCTCGTCGGCCGAGAGGCCTAAGCCACGGCGCACGCGCGCATCGAAAACCGCCGCGCCGGCCGAAGTGGTGTCGGTTTCCGTGCGGATGCTCAGCATCGGCACGGCATGGCGCACCACTTCAAATCCCTCCAGAACCGTGCCAATCACCCGCTGCGTTGGCGAGTCCGGCGTGACCAGATCGGGATGGGCCGCTTCAATTGCTTCCAGCTCTTGGTAGAGCCGGTCGTACGCCGCGTCCGGGATTTCCGGATCGTCCTGGTTGTAGTAGCGATCGGCGTGATAGCGCAAGACGGTGCGCAGCGCCTCGACACGGGCCTGAATTTCTTCGCTGGCCACGACCGCCCCGGAGGGCACGGAAGGATCCTTCATCACATCAGAGTTTCTCACCTGTACCGCACAACCTTTAAAGCACCTCAGCCGCTGCGGGCCCAAACACCGCCTGCACGCAGCTCGGCCAATCCCTCATCCACCGTCACGGCCGGGCGATAGCCCAGTTCTGCGCGCGCTCGATCATCCCTCACCGTCACTTCGTGGGCCACCGTCGCGTATTCCTGCCATGACATGGGCGGCTTGACGCGCCCGCCCGAGAGCGCATGCAGCCACCCGCCCGCCGTGATCGCCAGTCGCACCACCCAGCGCGGAATATCCGCAGCCGGCGGCGTGACTCCTTGCGTGGAGAGCAATGCGGAAAGGAACTCGCGAAACGGCAGCGGCTCGCCATCCGTGATGAAGTAGGCCTGGCCCGCGGCGCCGCGTTCCAGGGCGTCAAGCGCACCTTGCACGACGTTGGCCACGTGGGCCGTGCTGGTGAGATAGCGCCCGGAATCGATCCATTTCAAGCGCCCGTCTTCAACCGCCCGAATGATCTCCGGCAACGCGGAGGTGTCGTCCCGCCCCCACACGAAGCGCGGGCGGATGGCGCAGACGGTCAGGCCGCCCTGCGACTCCGCGAGGGCCACCTGCTCGGCCAGCGCTTTCGTTCGCGCATAACCACCAGCATGACGGGTGGGAATCGGCCAGGACTCATCGGCGCCCACAATGGGACGTCCGTCGGCAAGCACGGACTCCGTGCTGACCTGGACACCGCGCACGACGCCGGCGGCGCGTGCCGCCTGGAAAACGCTGCGCGTGCCTTCGATGTTGGTGCGCTCCTGTTCGGCGGTGGCCTCGGCATGATTGGTGTCCGCGGCGGCATGAATCAACCCCCAACATCCAGCCATGCCGGTGACCAAGGCCTCGCGGTCCAGGACGTGACCCCGCACGGCCTGGGCGCCGAGCGCCTGCAACGCCTCTGCCGTATCGGCACTGCGAGCCAGGCCGCGGACGCCGTAGCCGGCACTCAACAGACCGCGCACCAGATTGCGCCCCACAAACCCGCTTCCCCCTGTCACGAATACGATCTTCACGTGTTCAACCCTCCCTGGGTGTCAGAAAAAACACGGCAGGCCGCACCTCAACTGAAAAGGCGTCGAGCCGCCATCGATCCTGCGGCCAGATCGCGCTCTTGCAAGGCGCTGTAGATCTGGCTCAACTCAGCGCCGATCGAAGCGAACGCAGCCGGGCCCAAGGACTGGCCCGCGTCATCCACCAGTTCGGCGTCCATGCCCAGCGAAAGGGCTTGTGCGCTGGCCTGCCAGGCCACGAACGGCTCGGCGCCGGGATCGGTCTGGGGCACGTCGAAGCTCAGCGTGACGTCACGCACCGCCGAACGGTTGGGATCTTCTTCGAGCGCTGCCTGGGAGTCGAACGTGAGCGTGAGGGCCGGCGGCGCGCCGTCATCGGCGCCCGGCAACACCATGCGACCCGGCACGATGCCGGGCAAGAAACCATGGCGCCCGGCATGCTGCTGGATGTAGGCCACGCTCCAGGCTGCCGAACGTGCGCGCAGGTGAACAGCCAACTGGGCGTCGTACTGGCTGGCGAACGCGTCCAGTTCCTTGGCGCGGACGACGGCCTCGATCATGTCGGGGAAGTCGGGCATCGCACCCAGCGCTTCGGCAAAGGGTTCGATCTTCTGAACGAACTCGGAGAACTCGATCTCGTTCATCGCACCCGTGCGATTGGCCAGCTGAATCCCCGCCTGCAACTCACTGTAGGACGGGCCCGAAGCCAACGCCTCCCACTCCCCGGTTTCGGCGTTCAATCCTTCGATCAGGAATGGCTTGCTGCCAGCGCGGCGTGTTGGCGGCAAATGGGACAAGACCACATCGCCGCTGATGGGTGCGTCCAGGGACAGCGTGGCAATGGCATCGATCAGCGCGTCGATGCGAGCGGTGGCTCGTCGCGGCGGCATGGGGAGCGGGGGCTCCGGCTCCTCGGCCGGTGGGGCCGCGGCCTCGCCAGGCGGCTGCGCCGGCGGCTCGCTCAACACGGGCTCGCGCGGCACCGCCTGCGCCTGGAGCACGCGCTTGGGCCCTGCTTTGCGCGCTTGCCAGGCACTGTGCGCGACGAGCAGCGCCAGGACGATGCCACCCAGGCAGGCCAACGCCACGGTGAGGCTGTTCATGCGCAGGCACTCCTAGTTGTTGCTGACACGGGCAAGCACCCCACGAAGAAAACGATCATGCTGATCCTGCCGGCCGCAGCCGCGCGTTCAAGCCGCTTCGGCAAGCGCCACCGCCACTTCCATGTCGACGGCCACGATGCGCGACACGCCTTGCTCCTGCATCGTCACGCCGATCAACTGCTCAGCCATCTCCATTGCGATCTTGTTGTGACTGATGAACAGGAACTGCGTTCCGCGCGCCATCTCCTTCACCAGCTTGGCATAGCGTTCGGTGTTGGCATCGTCCAGCGGCGCATCCACTTCGTCCAGCAGGCAGAACGGCGCGGGATTCAACTGGAAGATGGCGAACACGAGTGCAATCGCCGTCAGGGCCTTCTCGCCTCCGGAAAGCAAGTGGATGGTGCTGTTCTTCTTGCCCGGCGGTTGGGCCATCACCTGCACGCCCGCGTCCAGAATTTCGTCTCCCGTCATGACCAGCTTGGCCTGCCCACCGCCGAACAGGCTCGGGAACATGCGGCCGAAATGCTCGTTGACCTGGTTGAACGTGTTGCCGAGGAGATCACGCGTTTCCAGGTCGATCTTGTGGATTGCACCTTCGAGCGTCGAGATGGCTTCGTTCAGGTCGGCATTCTGGGCGTCCAGGAAGGTCTTGCGTTCACGCGATGCGGTGAGTTCGTCGAGTGCGGCGAGGTTCACCGCGCCGAGCGCGTTGATCTCGCGGTTGATGCGATCGATCTCGCCCTGCAAGCCGTAGAGCTTCACATCGTTGTCGGCGATGTTCTGAGCGAGCGCGGCCAGGTCCACCTCGGCTGCGGTCAGCTGCTCCATGAACTGCGCGCCACCCAATTGCGCCGCCTGCTCTTCGAGCTGGAGCTTGGTGACACGATCGCGCAACGGCTGAAGGCTTTGCTCGTGCTGGAGACGCTGCTCATCGGCCCGGCGAAGGCGCAGGGTGAGGTCGTCGTATTCGCTCCGCTTGGCGCCAAGCGCCGCTTCACGCTGAAGCTTCAGGGCCAGCGCCTCGTCGAGCCCCACCTGGGCCGACGCGTCGGTCAAGCGTGAAAGCTCTTCCTGCAACTGAACCGCTGACTGGTCATTGCCCGACAACTGCTGCGCCGCGGTTTCGATGCTGCGCTGCAGCTCGCCGCGCCGCGCCGCGAGCGAGCGCGATGAAAACTGCGCCTCCTGAGCCTGACGCTCCAGCGAGCGCAGTTGCTCTCGCGCCTCGGTGAGCTTGCGCTCCGCCGCGATCACACCTTCGTCGAGTTCGGCATGCCGCTCCTGCGTGGTCGCCAGTTGAAGATCCAGTTCTTCGAACTTGGCCTCCCCCGTGACGCGGCGCTCATCGAGTTCTTCGAGCTGGCCATCCACCTCGCTGAGTTCGGCATCGAGCTGGGTGCGGCGCTGGCCCGTTTGCTCGGCCAGCTGCGACAGGCGCAGCAACTCCACCTGCAACTGGTGCGCCCGCGTCTGTGCCTCGCCGGCGTCCCGTCGCGCGGCCACAAGCCGCTGCGACACGTCGGTGTACGCGGCCTCGGCGCGCACGAGGCTGCTGCGCGCTTCTTCGACGATGAGCGCCTGTGCGCGCAGCTGGCGTTCCAGGTTTTCAATCTCCTGCGCGCGCGCGAGCATGCCGGCCTGTTCGGAATCCGGCGCGTAAAACGTGACGGCGAACTGGCTGACCGTGTGGCCCTCGCGGGTCATGATCACTTCGCCATGCGTGAGCTGGCTGCGCACCGACAACGCATCATCCAGGCTGGACGCGGTGTACACCCCTTCCAGCCAGTCATTGAGCAAGGCCTTCAGGCCGGCATCGCCCAGGCGCAGCAGATCGCTGAGGCGCGGCAGCGTCTGGTGCGTGTTGGCAATCGCCGCCTGAGGCGGCGTATAGAACGCCAGCTTGGCGGGTGGCGCATCGGCGGCAAACGCCCGCACGGTTTCCACGCGCCCCACTTCCAACGCATTGATGCGTTCGCGCAGCGCCGACTCCAGCGCGGTTTCCCAGCCCGTCTCGATGTGGATCTTGGTCCACAGCCCTTGCAAGCCGTCGAGCCCGTGCTTGGCAAGCCAGGGCTTGAGCTTGCCTTCGGTCTGAACTTTCTCCTGCAATGCGCGCAAGGCGTCGAGGCGTGCGCTGAGGTCCGCCTGCTTGCCGCCTTCCGCGTTGACCCGTTCCTGCCTGGCGCGGCGGTCGTCGTCCAGCGCCGGTGCCTGCTCGCTCAGCTCGTGGAGCCGCGCTTCGGCAACGCCTTGGGCTTCTTCGGCCACGGAGAACTGGTGCTTCAACTCGTCGAGCCGGTCGAGGTCCGGCGACGCAAGCTGACGCCTTTCCCCGTCGAGCCGCTCGCGCCGCGCATTGAGCTGGCGGCGCTGGTCGTCGATGCTCCGGCTCTCGGCCGCCAGCACCTGGATCTGCTGCTGGACACCGGCCACGAGGGTTCGCTGCTCGTTGCTGCGCGCTTGCGCGGCACGCACGGCTTCCTCCACTTGGGGCAGGTTGCCGGCTTGTTCTTCCGCTTGCGCAGCCAGCACCTCGCTCTGCTCTTCGGCAGCGGCGATCTGTTCGGCGATCTGCTCGAGTTCGTCTTGCGCCTGGGTGCGGCGTTCATGCCACTGTTCGTTCTGCGCTTTCAGCTCGGTCAGGCGCTGCTCCAGCCGCTGGCGCCCTTCGACGACGTAACGGATGCGCTCTTCGAGGCGGCTGACTTCCAGCGCGGCTTCGGCCAGTGATCCTTGCGCGGCATGCAGTTCATCGCTGGCGGCGTAGTGCGCCTGGCGGATCGTCTCCAGCTCGGCTTCGCCGTGGCGCAACTCGGCCATCCGCGATTCCAGGGCATTGGTGGCCTCCAGAATCTCGTTCTTCACCCTCTCCTGCTCGCTGGCCGCGTCGCGGTGCTTCAGGAACCAGAGCTGGTGCAACTTCAAGGTGCCCGCTTCCTGCAGGCCCCGGTACTGCGTGGCCACCTCGGCTTGCTGTTCGAGCTTGTCGAGGTTCGCCGTCAACTCGCGCAGGATGTCCTCCACGCGTGTCAGGTTCTCGCGCGTGTCTTTCAGCCGGTTCTCGGTTTCGCGACGGCGTTCTTTGTACTTCGAAACGCCGGCCGCCTCTTCGAGGAACAGCCGCAACTCCTCGGGCTTGCTCTCGATGATGCGGCTGATGGTGCCCTGGCCAATGATGGCGTAGGCGCGCGGCCCGAGGCCGGTACCCAGGAACACATCTTGCACGTCCCGCCGGCGCACCGCCTGGTTGTTGATGAAGTAGCTGCTGGTGCCGTCGCGCGTGAGCGTGCGCTTCACGGCGATTTCGGTGAACTGGTTCCACTGGCCACCCGCCCGGGCATCTTCGTTCGAGAAGACCAGTTCAACGCTCGCACGGCTCGCACCCTTGCGATTGCCCGAGCCCGCAAAGATCACGTCCTGCATCGACTCACCGCGCAGTTCGCTGGCTTTCGATTCGCCGAGCACCCAGCGCACGGCATCCATGATGTTGGACTTGCCGCAACCGTTCGGCCCCACCACACCGACCAGTTGGCCGGGCAGCTGGAAATTGGTGGGTTCGGCGAACGACTTGAAGCCCGAAAGCTTGATGGAATTCAGACGCATGGCGGGGGTGGCGTGCACCGGGGCTGCTGGCGCGTTTCGCACCACCCCGAAACTGGCTCAAGTCCTTGATTTATCGAAGAAAAACAGCACGAAGCAAAGGCGCCGAGCGGGCTGGATGATAGCATCGCGACTTGCCGTATCCGGTGCGCCGCCCCACATGGCCGGGGGGACAAGCGAGCCGGCGACGCGCACCCCGGCGAGGGAACTTCAAATCGCCCGGGGATTCGCACCGCGTGGCCGAGAAATGGCACCGGCGCCAGCGGCAGAAGGGTGAATTCATGACCCGATGGAAGCGTACGACATGGCTTGGGATGGGCTTGCTGGCGGCGTGGATGTACGTCCACGCCCAGCCCTCGGAAGCGCCCCGCTCCCAGAGCGCCAAATCGGCCCTGCCGGGCCGCTGGCAAACCACGCTGGATGCGTTTGCCGAAGCCGACCGCACCAAAGCCCCGCCACCGGGTGGCGTGCTGTTCATTGGCAGTTCGTCGATCCGCCTGTGGGACGGGTTGGAAACGGGGTTTGCCAATGCCCCCACGATCATCAAACGCGGCTTTGGAGGATCGCGCCTCTCGGACTGCGCATCGCTGATCGAACGGCTGGTGGTCCCCTATCAACCTCGCCTCGTGGTGGTGTATGCCGGCGACAACGACCTCGCCGAAGGCGCATCGCCTGAGGACGTGCTCGCCCAGTTCCAGCGCTTCGTGGAAGGCGTGCACCAAACCTTGCCGGAAACGCGCATCGCGTTCGTATCGGTCAAGCCCAGTCCAGCACGCGTGCGCTTGCTGCCGAAGGCCCGCGCAGCCAATGCGCTCATCGAAGCCTATGCGAACAGCACCCGCAACACCGACTTCATCGATATCTTCTCGCCCATGCTGGGGCCCGACGGCCTGCCGCGCGGCGACCTCTTTCGGGCAGACGCGCTGCATCTGAACGAAGCCGGCTACGCCTTGTGGCGCGGCATCATCGCGGATCACCTTGCGCCGGCCGCACCTGCGGCGCCATCACGGGACCCGGTGGTCCATGCCGGCGCTTCCCCGCGCCCCGCGCCGGCAGCAGACTGACCCCTGCCACCGCATAAAGCGCGGCAAAGGTCATCGCGAGCACGGCCAGGTCCACCCACAAGGGCCGCTCGGGAACGGCGGCCCCCACGAAAGCCAAGGCCAGCAACGTGGCCACCAGATGCGTACAGAACACGGCCAGCGAAGCCTTCCCCAGCACTTCGAGCGCGGGCAGTCGCCGAATGCGCGCCACCCATCGTGGCCCATAGTGCATGACCACCACCACCATCGCCAGCAGATTGACCAGGCGCAGGCTGCGCAATTCCCACTTATCGAACAGGACGCTCAGCACCGGAGTGTCGGGAAAGGGTGTCTGCCCCACGGCATAGCGGCCGATCAGGCACGCGCTCGCATAGATCACCGCGAACGCGACCATCCAGGCCGGAAACGGCCCGGCCACGAGTTGGCCGCGCGCCTGCCGCGCGCCCATCCACAACCCCATGACCCACAGCAACTGCCAGGCCAGCACACTGAATGCACCCGTCTCCTGCACCGGCACACGCACGCCGATGAGCGCCATCACGCCTTCGTACACATAAGGACCGAGCCCGAACTGCGCGCCCAGCCAAAGCACCAGGCTGGCCCCCAGTATCCAAGGCCACCCGCGCGCGGTGGCATGCAGCAAGATCAAGGGACTGACCACCATATAAAGCACATACAAGGGGAGGATGTCGAGCAATGGCGGGCTGTAGATGAGCAACATGCCGCTGACAAAGGCCGTCAGAGGCTCTTCGAAATAGAAGCCCAGCATGTCCGTGACCGCCGGCTGGTGCTTCAGCGCACCAATGGCCGCCACCACGCTGAACAGGAACAGCAGCAGAGCCGCCTGGCACAGGTAAATCTTGCCGGCCCGCTTCAAAAAGGCGCGCTGCATCTGCCCTTCGCCGTCGCGCCGCTGCTTCAACGAGTACACCAGCCCCACCATGTAGGCCGACAGCAGAACGAATCCCTCTGCCGCTGACACATAGCCGAAAGGCTGCCCGAGCGGCGCGGCGAAGCGCGTGGGGAGATGGGTGAGCGTCATCAGCACCAGCATCAAGCCGCGCAGCGCATCGATCTCCCAGCGGCGGTCGGCTCTCATGGGCGCACCTCTTCGGAGGCGCCGGTGCTACGATCCCGCGCTTTCGAGCCGTGCCGGGCCGCCGCCCGGCCTGTCATCGCGATGGCCAAATCCACCCCCCAATCCACTCTGTCGAAGTCCAACCGTACCGCGCGCGTGGCCTCCACTGTGCGGCAAACGCCGACGCAACCGCCTTCCGCGCCGTCAAAGAACCTGCAGGTCTTTCCGAACCCGGCGCCGGCCCGTGACTACGTGATCCAGTTTCAGGTGCCAGAGTTCACTTGCAATTGCCCGCTGACGGGGCAACCCGACTTCGCGCACTTCACGATCGAGATGATTGCGGACAAGCTCTGCGTCGAATTGAAAAGCCTGAAGATGTACTTCTGGAGCTACCGCAACGAAGGCGCATTCCACGAGAAGGTGACCAATACCATCCTCGACGATATTGTTGCGGCCACCCGGCCCCGCTTCATCCGCATCACGGCGCGGTGGTACGTGCGCGGGGGGATCTACACCAACGTTGTCGCGGAACATCGGAAAAAGGGCTGGAAGCCGCAGCCTGCCGTCGCACTGCCGCAGCACGAGATGGAAGGTGGGCTGCACAGATAATCGGGCGATGAACCCGCTGCTGTCCAAGCTCCACCCCTATCCGTTCGAACGCCTTCGTGCGCTGACCCGCGACATCGCGCCCAACCCCGGCTACCGGCCGATCAGCTTGGGCATCGGCGAGCCAAAGCACGCCACGCCGGAGCTGGTGCTGGAAGCCATTCGGCGCAGCCTGGGCGGGTTGGCGGCCTACCCGGCCACCGCCGGAGAGCCCGCACTTCGCGAAGCCTGCGCCGGATGGGTGCAGCGGCGCTACGGCGTGACCCTCGACGCTGGCAAGCAGGTGCTGCCGGTGAATGGCTCCCGCGAAGCCCTGTTCGCGTTGGCACAAACCGTCATCGATCCCACCCGTGCAGGTGCCACGGTGGTGTGCCCCAATCCGTTCTACCAGATCTACGAGGGCGCAGCGCTGCTGGCGGGCGCAGATACCTTCTTCGTCAACAGCGACCCGGCCCGCAAGTTCGCCGCCGACTGGGCCGCCGTACCCGACGCTGTGTGGGAGAAGACGCAGCTCGTCTACGTCTGCTCGCCCGGCAACCCCACCGGGGCGGTGATGCCGCTGGACGAATGGCGATACCTGTTCGATCTGAGCGAGCGCCACGGCTTCGTCATCGCCTCCGACGAGTGCTACTCGGAGATCTATTTCCGCGACGATGCGCCGCTGGGCTCGCTGGAAGCCGCCCAACGCCTCGGCCGCCACGGCTTCAAGAACCTGATCGCGCTGACCAGCCTGTCCAAGCGCTCCAACGTGCCGGGCATGCGCTCGGGCTTCGTGGCCGGCGACGCCCACCTCCTTGCGCAGTTTCTTCTCTATCGCACCTACCACGGCAGCGCGATGAGCCCGACCGTGCAACAGGCCAGCATCGCGGCCTGGAACGATGAAGCCCACGTGGCCGGGAACCGGGAGCAGTACCGTCGCAAATTCGGCGAAGTCACGCCCATGCTCGCACAGGCACTCGATGTCGCACTGCCCGACGCCAGCTTCTACCTCTGGGCCGGCATTCCGCAAACTGTGATGAATGGCGACGACATTGCGTTCTCGCTCGCATTGCTGGCTCAATACAATGTCGCGGTCCTTCCCGGCAGTTTGCTGGCCCGCACGGCACATGGGTTCAATCCAGGCGCAGGGCGCATCCGGCTGGCCCTGGTGGCCGAGGCCAGTGAATGCCTGGAAGCCGCGCAACGCATCGTCTCATTTGTCAAATCGCTGTAACTCCTCATGACCCAACAACTCCAGACCCTCATCGACAACGCCTGGGAAAACCGTTCCAGCCTCTCCGCGAGCAGCGCCAGCGCTGAAATCAAGGACGCCGTGGAGCAGGTGGTGAACGACCTCGACGCCGGGCGCCTGCGCGTGGCGCAGCGCCAAGGCGTGGGCCAGTGGACGGTGAACCAGTGGGCCAAGAAGGCCGTGCTGCTGTCTTTCCGCCTGAACGACAACCAGCTCATGCACGCCGGAGAACTGGCCTTCTTCGACAAGGTCAAGACCAAGTTCTCGAACCTCGGCGAAGCCGAGGTGCGCGCCACCGGTGTCCGCGTGGTCCCCCCGGCCGTGGCGCGGCATGGCAGCTACCTCGCCAAGAACGTGGTGCTGATGCCCAGCTACGTGAACATCGGCGCCTATGTCGACGAAGGGACGATGGTGGACACCTGGGCCACCGTGGGCTCGTGCGCGCAGATCGGCAAGAACGTGCACCTGAGCGGCGGCGTGGGCATCGGCGGTGTGCTCGAGCCGCTGCAGGCCAACCCCACCATCATCGAAGACAACTGTTTCATCGGCGCGCGCAGCGAGGTCGTAGAAGGCGTGATCGTCGAGGAGAACTCGGTCATCAGCATGGGCGTGTACATCGGCCAAAGCACCAAGATCTACAACCGCACCACGGGCGAAGTGATCTACGGCCGCGTGCCCGCGGGCTCCGTCGTCGTCAGCGGCTCGCTGCCGTCCAGCGACGGTAGCCACAGCCTGTACTGCGCCGTGATCGTCAAGCAAGTCACCGCCGAAACCCGCGCCAAGACCAGCATCAACGAGCTGCTTCGCAGCTGAGAGCCCCGACTCGCCGAGCGCGTTCTTCCCCGATCGATCGACCCATGGGCCTGAAAGGATATCCATGACCACCCCCACGAACGGAACCGGCAACGGCGGCAACATGGAACGCGTGTTGCGGCTGATGGCCGAAAAGAGCGCCTCGGACGTTTACCTTTCGGCCGCCACGCCGATCCTGATCAAGATCAACGGGCAGATCCTTCAACTCAGCGATCAGCCGTTGACGCCCAGCCAGCCACGCCAGTTGCTGGCCGAGTTGCTCACGCCGAGCCAGATGGAAGATCTGGACGAAACCGGCGAACTGAATCTCGGCGTCGGGCTTGCGGGCGTAGGCACGTTTCGCCTGAGCGCGTTCCGCCAGCGCGGCTCGATCGCCGCGGTGTTCCGCTGCATTCCGCATGAGATCCCGGCGCTGGGCAGCCTCGGCTTGCCGGAGATCCTGAGCACGCTGGTGCTCGAGAAGCGCGGGCTGATCCTCCTCGTGGGCGCCACAGGCACCGGCAAGAGCACCACGCTGGCCTCGATGCTCGAGCAACGCAACCAGCAGATGGCCGGCCACATCCTGACCGTCGAAGACCCGATCGAGTTCACCTTCCAGAACAAGCGTTCGATGGTGAATCAGCGCGAGGTGGGGCGCGACACGCAGTCCCTGCAGGTGGCGTTGAAGAATGCCTTGCGGCAGGCACCTGATTGCATCTACATCGGCGAAATCCGCGATCGCGAAACCATGACGATGGCAATCTCGTACTCGCTGTCGGGGCATCTGGTGGTGTCGACCTTGCACGCCAACAACAGCTATCACGCGCTCGGGCGGATCCTGTCGTTCTACACGCCCGAGTCGCGTCCGGCGCTGCTGGCCGATTTGGCCTCCGGCCTGCGTGCCATCGTGTCGCAGCGGCTGGTGCGTGCGTCCGCGGGCGGCCGGCGCCCGGCCGTCGAGGTGCTGCTGAACACCAAGCTGGTTTCCGAGATGATCGAGCAAGGCGATTTCAACGGCGTCAAAGAGGCGATGGAGAAGTCGCTGGCCGAAGGCTCCCAGACGTTCGAAGCCGATCTTGCACGCCTGATTGGCGAAGGCATCATCACCCGCGACGAAGGCTTGGCATTCGCAGATTCGCCCACCAACCTCATGTGGCGCCTGCAAAACGACATGGAGCCCGTCTCGCGCCTCCAGCCCAAGAAGGAAGAATCCGAGGATCAACCCACCTTCACCGAGATCACGCTCGACGTGCCTTCGGACGATGGCCGCAACAGCGGCTTCCGTGCCACCCGGTTCTGATGTCCGCCGCCCTTCAACTCACCGAAGCACTCATCCGTCGGCGCTCCCTCACGCCCGACGACGGGGGCTGCCAGGAACTGCTGTGCGAACGCCTGCGGCCCATGGGCTTTGCATGCGAGACGCTGAGCTTCGGGCCGGAGGCCTTTCGCGTCACCAACCTGTGGGCATTGCGGCGGGGCCGTCCGGGCGGCAAGCTGGTGCTCTTCGCAGGCCACACCGACGTCGTGCCCACCGGCCCGCTCGATCAGTGGAGCAGCGATCCTTTCGTGCCCACGCACCGAGGCGGCCGGTTGTATGGCCGCGGCGCCGCCGACATGAAAACGTCGATCGCCGCCATGACAGTGGCCATCGAAGAATTCGTCGCGGAGCATGGCGAGCGATGCGGGAGCATCGCGATGCTGATCACCAGCGACGAAGAAGGCCCTTCGGTCGATGGCACGGTGAAGGTCTGTGAAACGCTCAAGGCGCGCGGCGAACACCTCGACTACTGCATCGTCGGCGAGCCCACCTCCGCCCATGCGCTGGGCGACATGATCAAGAACGGCCGGCGCGGCTCGCTGTCAGGCCGGCTCACGGTCAAAGGCGTGCAGGGCCACATTGCGTATCCGCAACTCGCGCGCAATCCGATCCATCAGGCCGCGCCGGCGCTCGCCGAACTGGCCGCCGAGGAATGGGACCGGGGCAACAGCCATTTCCCGCCGACGAGCTGGCAGATGTCGAACATCCTGGCCGGCACCGGCGCCACGAACGTGATTCCTGGCGAGCTGGTGGTGGATTTCAATTTCCGGTTCTCGACCGAATCCACCGCCGACGGGCTGAAAGCGCGCGTGCATGCGCTGCTCGACCGCCATGGCCTCGAATACCAGATCGCGTGGACGCTCAGCGGTGAGCCGTTTCTCACGCCCGAAGGCGCACTGGTCTCGGCGCTGAGCGCCGCCATCCTGAGTGAAACCGGCATCACCACCGTCTTGTCCACCACCGGCGGCACCTCTGATGGCCGCTTCATCTCCAAGATCTGCGACCAGGTGGTGGAGTTCGGCCCGCTGAACGCCAGCATCCACAAGATCGACGAACATGTGGAGGTGGCGAGCATCGAGCCCTTGAAAAACATCTACCGCAAGACACTGGAAGGTCTGCTGCTATGACGCTCATCGAGTTGATCACCGCCGAGAGCGCCCGCCTCAAACAGGCGGGCGTTTCGTTTGGGCACGGCACCACCAATGCCTTCGACGAAGCCGCCTGGCTGGTGCTGTGGTCGCTGGGCATGCCGCTGGACCAGCTGGAAGCCCATGCCCAACGGACGCTGAATGAAGCCGAGCAAGCCAAGGCCCGCGCCGTGGTCACCGAACGCATCGACAGCCGGCGCCCCGCCGCCTACATCACCCGCGAAGCCTGGCTGCAGAACGTGCCGTTCTATGTCGACGAACGGACCATCGTGCCGCGCTCGTTCATCGCCGAACTGCTGGCCGATGGCGAAGGAGACGGCACGCTGGACGCCTGGTTGTCCGATGAAACCCATGCCGTGCTGGACCTGTGCACCGGCAATGGCAGCCTGGCCGTGATCGCCGCCATGGCCTACCCCGAGGTTCGGATCGATGCCGCCGATATCTCAGAGGACGCACTGGCCGTGGCGCGTATCAACGTCGACAAGCACGGCTTGGGCAAACGCATCCGCCTCATCCGATCGGATCTCCTGGACGACGTGGCGGACGCCTACGACCTCATCGTCTGCAATCCGCCGTACGTCAACTCGCAGAGCATGTCGGCGCTGCCCCGGGAGTACCGCCACGAGCCTTCACTGGCCCTGGCTGGCGGCGACGATGGCATGGACCTGGTCCGGCGCATCCTGCGCGATGCGCCCGCCCGCCTGAGCCCGATCGGCGTGCTGCTGCTGGAGATCGGCAACGAGCGCGCGCATTTCGAGCACGCATTCCGGCGCCTGGACGTGGCTTGGCTCGACACGAGCGCCGGCGCCGACCAGGTGCTGCTGGTGACGCGTGACGCCTTGCAGCGTTGGCTACGCTGATCCAAGGCAACGCCTTAGACCTTGGCGAGCGCCTGCGCGAAGTCGGCCTCCAGGTCGGCGTAGTCCTCGATGCCGACGGAGATGCGCACCAGCGTCTCGGCGATGTCCATGCGCTGGCGCATCTCCAGGCCCATCTCCCAGAAGATGGTCTGCGCCACGGGGATCGCGAGCGTGCGGTTGTCGCCGAGGTGGCTCGACTTGATGACGAGGTCCAAGGCGTCCAGCAGGGCGAACATGTCATGCCCTTCCTTCAGCTCGAAGCTCAGCAACGCGCCATACGCCTTGAACCACTGCTTCGCCTTCGCATGCTGCGGATGGCTTTCAAGGCCCGGGTAATGCACACGGGCCACCGCGGAGTGCGCCGCAAGCCAGGTGGACAGGCGCATGGCGTTGTCGCAGGCGCGGCCCATGCGCAATGCCAGCGTCTCCGCCCCCGTGGCGATGCGATGCGCCACTTCGGCACTCAAGGTGGCGCCAATGTCGCGCAAGCCCTTCTTGCGAATCTGCAACAGGCCCCAGGTCTTCGGCGCGTTCTTCTTGTAGGCGGGATGGATGTTCGGAAACCGGGTCCAGTCGTACAAGCCGGTGTCGGTGATCGCACCACCGAGTACATTCCCATGCCCGCTGATCGACTTGCTGAGCGAATTCATCACCAGCCCTGCCCCGACGCTGGAGGCGCGAAACAGGCAGGGCGTGGTCATCGTGGCGTCCACCACGTACAAGATGCCGCGCTCAGCGCACAGGCGGCCGATGCCTTCGAGGTCGGCTACCTGAGTGCGCGGGTTGGCGATCGTCTCTGCGAAGACAATGCGGGTCGTGGGCCGGATCGCCTGGGCCACCAGCGCCGCATCGGTCGCATCCGCCAGCGTCACGCTGCAGCCCAGGCCTTCCAGGGTGGTCAGCAGGCTCGTGGTGTTGCCGAACAGGAACTGGCTGGCCACCACATGGTCGCCCTGCTTCAGCAAGGCCAACAGCATGGAGCCAATGGCCCCCATGCCGGTGGCAAAGGAGACCGTGCCGATGCCGCCTTCGAGCACGGTGATCTTGTGCTCGAGCGCCTGGCTGGTCGGGTTGCCTTGGCGGCCGTAAATGTGGCCGCTGCGCTCACCCTGGAACACGGCGGCAAGCTCGGCGGCCGTCTCGTAGCCAAAGGCCGCCGAGGTGTGCAGCGGCTTGTGGGTGGCGCCATGCTCGACGCCGTTCAAGCGGTCCGCGTGCAGGATTTGGGTGGTCAGGCCTCGGGTCATGGTTTTTCGCCAGTGAAGAGAAAAGAACAGATTTCATCATGATAGTCATCAAGAACGTCACCCTTCGCCGCGGCACGAAAGTCGTGCTGCAAGACACCAGCGTGACGCTGCAGCCCGGCGAGAAGATCGGCCTGGTCGGGCGCAACGGCGCCGGCAAGTCGTCACTGTTCTCGCTGCTCACCCACCGGCTGCAGGCCGATGGCGGCGACGTTTCCATCCCGCCGCGTTGGCTGGTGGGCGAGGTGGCGCAGTCCATGCCCGAAACCAGCGATTCGGCCACCGACTATGTGCTGGAAGGCGATACGCGGCTGACGGCGGCCAACGCCGCGCTCGCGGCGGCCGAGGCGGCGGATGACGGCAACGCGATGGCCGAGGCGCACCAGGAAATCGCCGAAGCCGGCGGGTTCGAGGCCCGCCCCCGCGCCCAAGCGATGCTGATGGGCCTGGGCTTTCGCGCCGACCAGCTCGACAACCCCGTCAACAGCTTCTCCGGTGGCTGGCGGATGCGGCTGCAGCTCGCGCGTGCTCTCATGTGCCCGGCCGACCTGATGCTGCTCGACGAACCCACCAATCACTTGGACCTGGACGCCCTGGTCTGGCTGGAAGCGTGGCTGCAGAAGTTCGAAGGCACGATGATCGTCATCAGCCACGACCGCGAGTTTCTCGACGCCATCACGAAGGTGACGCTGCACCTCGATGAAAGCCGCCTGACGCGGTACACCGGCAACTACACCGCCTTCGAAGAGATGCGCGCAGAACGCCTGCTGCAAGCCCAGGCCAGCTACGCCAAGCAGCAAGAGCGCATGGCGCACCTGCAGAAGTTCATCGACCGCTTCAAGGCCAAGGCGAGCAAGGCCAAGCAGGCGCAAAGCCGCGTCAAGGCCCTGGCCCGCATGGAAAAGCTGGGGCCGGTGCTGACCAGCAGCGACTTCCAATTCGAGTTCCGCGAGCCGCTGAGCCTGCCGAATCCGATGCTGGCGTTCTCGATGATGAGCTGCGGCTACGACGGCGTTCCCATCGTCAGCAACGTGAACCGCTCGGTGCTCGCGGGACAGCGCATCGGCATCCTCGGTGCCAACGGCCAGGGCA
>CAZBOF010000003.1:50043-62106 GCA_964493285.1 uncultured Rhizobacter sp.
GGGTGAGGTCACGGAAGGCAAGGGCCTGTCGATCGGCTACTTCGCGCAGCAGGAACTCGACGTGCTCTCGCTCGACGATGGCCCGCTGATGCACATGATCCGCCTGGCGCGCGACGTCGGCCCGCCCGCGCGCGAGCAGGAGTTGCGCGACTTCCTCGGCTCGTTCCGCTTTGTCGGCGACATGGTCACCCAGGCCGTGGGTTCGCTCAGCGGCGGTGAGAAAGCCCGACTCGTGCTGGCCATGCTGGTCTGGCAGCGGCCCAACCTGCTGCTGCTGGACGAACCGACCAACCACCTGGACCTCACCACCCGCGAGGCGCTGAGCATGGCGCTCAACGAGTTCGAAGGGACAGTGATGCTGGTCAGCCACGATCGCGCCCTGTTGCGCGAGGTCTGCGATGAGTTCTGGCTGGTGACCGAAGGCGCCGTGAAACCGTTCGACGGCGACCTGGACGACTACCAGCAATGGCTGCTCGAAACCTCGCGCGCCCTTGCCCGCGCCGCCCGCGACGCGGCATCGCCGAAGCCCGCGGCACCCGTCAAGGCGGCCGCGCCCGCACCGGCGCCGGACCGCAAGGCCGCCGCCGCGGCACGCCAGAAGTCGATCGAGCAGGCCAAGCCCATCCGCAAGGCGCTGGCCGACGTCGAACAGCGCATGGCGACGCTCAATGCGGAGAAAGCCAAGCTGGAAACGGCACTGTCCCAGGCCGGCGCCGAGGCCGCGCTGCGCATCGAACAAGGCAAACGCCTGAAGCAGGTGCTGGAAGAAACCGACGAGACCGAAGGCCGCTGGCTGGAACTCAGCGGCCAGCTGGAAGCGCTGGGCCTCGCAGCGGGGTGAAGCTGCCGCGCCCGCCAGGAGCGGTGGGCCAGCCATCTCAAAACCCCTTCATCGTATTGCACACAATCTAATTGCAATCAATTAGATATCATCGGCGCATGCCTGGATCCCCCCCCGCCCTGGAAACCGCAGACTGGCTGCGGCTGGACCAGCACCTTTGCTTTGCGCTGTACTCCAGTTCGCTGGCCATGACGCGCCTGTACACGCCGCATCTCGCACCCCTCGGGCTCACCTACCCGCAGTACCTCGTGCTGCTGGCCATGTGGGAGCGCGACAGCCTCACCGTCGGCGAACTCTGCGAGCACCTCACGCTCGATTCGGGCACGCTCACGCCGCTGCTCAAGCGCATGGAGGCGTCGGGCTGGCTCACCCGCAAGCGCGATCCCGCCGACGAGCGCCGCGTCATCGTCTCCCTCACGCCACCGGGCCGCGCGCTGCGCGAGAAAGCCAGGTTGCTGCCGCGCCAGTTGGCCCAGGCGTCCGGCTGCCACGCCGACGAGGCCCGCGAACTCACGAATCGTCTGCAGGCGCTGCGCAAGCAGCTCCACGGCGTTCTCGATGCAGGGCCTTCCACGCCCCGCTGATTTTTTCCTTTTTGCAACGGAGTTCACTCATGGCACTCGACAAAGTTCTCTATACCGCCCAAGCCACTGCCACCGGAGGCCGTGCCGGAACCGCCGAGTCGTCCGACGGCGCCTTGAAGGTCGACCTCAGCACGCCCAAAGAACTGGGCGGCGCGGGCGGCTCCGGCACCAACCCCGAACAGCTGTTCGCAGCGGGCTATTCGGCGTGCTTCATCGGCGCCATGAAGGCTGTGGCGGCGGGCCAGAAGATCACCTTGCCCGCCGACGTATCGATCACGTCAGATGTGGGCATCGGCCCGATCCCCGGCGGCTTCGGCATTCAAGTGGCGATGGCCATCACGGTGCCCGGCTTCGAGCGCGAAAAGGCCGAAGCGCTGGTGGCCGCGGCGCACAAGGTCTGCCCCTACTCGAACGCCACCCGCGGCAACATCGACGTGACCCTCAAGGTCGTTTGAGCGTCAGACGGGGTCGGCGCGCTCCAGCAACTGGAGCAACAACGCCACCCGCGCCTGCGCGGGCGTGAGCACGCCCGCGCCCGGCAGCGTGTCGTCGTCACGCGACAGCACGCCGCCCAGCACGCAGCGCGTGCTGCGAAGCACCGGCACGCCACGCCGGCGGGCTTCAAGCAACGCAGCATGCAGCGCGCGGTGAACCGTTCCGTTGCCGGTCGCGGCCACCACCAGGCCTTGCACGCCTGCCTCGCACAGCGCCCGAACCACGCGCCCGTCGGCGCCAGCATCGCTGGCGATGATCTCGACCCACGGCCAGCCCTCGGGAGACGGCGGCAGGCATCCCAGCCCCAGACCGGTACCGACGGGCCACGGCCTCAGCATGTGAACCCGTTCCCCTTCGATGCGGGCCACCGGCCCGGCGTCGCCGGACGCGAACGCGTCCACGCGGGACGCGTGCACCTTGCGCACATCGAAAGCGCCATGCACCTCGCCTGCCATGGCCACCGTCACCCCGCACGCGCCCGACTCCCGCGCCACGCGCACCGCATCCCAGAGATTTCCAGGACCATCGGCTTGCGATGAGGATGCAGGCCGCATCGCCCCCGTCAGCACGACCGGCTTGCGCGGTGCCAGCACACGCTGCAGAAAGTAGGCGGTTTCCTCCAGCGTGTCAGTGCCATGGGTCGCGACCACACCGGCCACGTCGGGACGGGCCAAGTGGTGACCCACACGGCCAGCCAACGCATGCCAGACGGCGAAATCCATGTCCTTGCTGTCGATCTGGGCCACCTGCTCGTGTTCCAGCGGTGCCGCGGCGAGCGCCGGGATGGCCGCGATCAACCGATCCACGCCGATCTGCGCAGCCACGTAGCCCACATGATCGTCGGCACGCGCCGCCGTGCCGGCAATCGTCCCGCCCGTTCCCAGAACAACGATGGTCTTGCCCATGTTTTGCATTTTTGAGCGAGCTGGATAAAAATACAGCCACTGGATGGATATTCAGGCCCGGCTCGCTTGCCGCCTCAAGCCCCTCTTGCCAAGACCGCCATGAACGAAGCCCCCAAACTCACGGACCGCCAGCAACAGATCCTGGATCTGGTGCAAAGCGCCATTGAACGCACCGGTGCACCGCCCACACGGGCCGAGATCGCCAGTGAACTGGGTTTTCGCTCAGCCAACGCCGCGGAAGATCACTTGCAGGCACTCGCGCGCAAAGGCGTCATCGAACTCGTGGGCGGCACCTCCCGCGGCATCCGTTTGAAGTCTGACACACTGCGCGCCCTGAACGAACTGCGCAGCAAGCAGTTCACCCTGCCGCTGCCCAGCCTCGCGCAGCTCACGCTTCCGCTGGTCGGTCGCGTGGCCGCAGGCAGCCCCATCCTCGCGCAAGAACACATCGACCAAACCTATCTGGTCGAAGCGAGCATGTTCCCGCGCCGGCCCGACTACCTGCTGAAGGTGCGCGGCATGAGCATGCGCGACGCCGGCATCATGGACGGCGACCTGCTCGCCGTTCAAAAGGCCAAGGAAGCGAAGAACGGGCAGATCGTGGTGGCCCGCCTTGGCGAAGAGGTGACCGTCAAGCGCTTTAAACGCACACGCAACGTCATTGAATTGCTGCCTGAGAATCCGGACTTCGAACCCATCGTTGTTTCCGGCGAAGTCGATTTCGAACTGGAAGGCCTGGCCGTCGGCCTGATTCGCAACAACATGATGATGTGAGGCACCGGCATGGCCTCGATCAAATCACCCAAAGCGCACAGCGCCGCAGAGTGCACGGTCTTGGAGCAGTTGCCCAACATCGGCCCGGCATTGGCCGGAGCACTGCGTCGCATTGGCATCGAACGGCCAGAACAACTGCGCGGGCAAGATCCGTTTGCGCTGTATCAACAGCTTTGCTCAGTCACGGGCCAGCGCCAAGACCCGTGCGTGCTCGACACCTTCATGGCCGCCACCGACTTCATGCGCGGCGCCGCGCCCGCACCGTGGTGGAACTACACCGCCCGACGCAAAGTGCTGTTCCACCCCATCTGAAGCAGCGCATCGCGAATACATGGGCACGCATGGTGTGTTCGGCATGGCTCCTACTTTGCGCTGACGAACCCAACAAACTTCAGCGGGCTCGTGCCTATATCGGCTTCAACGCCTGACTCACGTCATTTGCCGGCGAACTTCATCGGCCCACGGTTGGTATCACGCAACGCCTGATATTTACCCGAACGCATGGGTGCCATGCAAGCCATAAGCGGTTGCAAGTTCCGCGGAGTTTCTCGTTCTCACGACATCAACGCCCTGACACCTTATCCGCACGACGACTTTGTTGCCCTTCCATGCAGCTCTTGAAGTTGATTCTGCTAATCGTGTCGCTGTTGCCGCTGGCGCCTGCGCACGCATCCTTCGGATCAGCCTCCGGTTCTGGTGTAGATAGGCTCGTAGTGTGGGATGCGGCCTACGACTTCTGCGAGGCCAAAAATCAGCGGCTGGTCGGTTTTCGGAATTTCGTTTTTCATAGGTTTTACAACGGAACCATGAAATTCGGATCGCCCGAGTTTCTCGACTACGCAAAATCCCTCGATGCCACGCGCTTAACCTCGGAGTATCAGGATTTGTACGGTGAAATACGTTCGCACCAGAACAACGCAGATCAAGCTGGCCAGGAAGAGTGGTGCAGCCTGTTTACTCTCATCCTTAACGGGATCGCTCCCAGGAGCGGGAATCAAATCGCGCATGGCGAGTCCGTGAGCGTTTTTATGCTCACTGACGCAGCCATTTGGGATGCCGATTATCCGGCTTGCAAGCACCTCTACCCCCCAGGCCACAAAATGCACGACAGCCGCGAACGGGACAGATTGTTCCTATCGTGGGTGGGTAGACATGAGAAGGTAGGAACGCCGGGGCACACGAGACTGCTTGGGCAACTGGAGCTGGTGCGCAAGGACAAGGGATACCGTGCGTACTACCAAATGCGCGAGGACGAACATAAGCAGGGGGCGCTTGCCGGCATGGATCGAATGTGCAAAGCCTACGCCCTGGAGCGGACCAACCATGACGCCGCCTCAGGCGCTCAAGATTCGCTCGGCACAGCGATCAGCCACGATCAACATCCCAAACGCATCTATTTCGCTACCGCCGGCATGACTTCGCCCATCCGTCAAAACAAATTCGTCCCGCGCGGATCAATCTGGCGATCTCTATCGCGTAGACGAAAGCCGTCGTGCTTAGACGTGATTGCAGCCAGCATGTCCCATGAGTCTGTGTTTCGCTTGGCGCAGATTCACGGCCTCGGTCGCAGCACCAATACACGCTTGGGCGACACCGACCACACCGGCACGCCTTGCACCTCACGCCAAGGCTCGACGAAGCTGCGGTAGTGCGAGGAGAACATGCTTCCCGACTGCCCTGACGACTGCATGAAACGCGAATTCGCCGGATCGGCGAGATCGTAGATCGCGCGATACGACGCCGCATGTTCATTGAGGTAGTACTCCCCCGTCGTCACGTCGGGCTTCAGGTTCACGCGCGACACGTTCACGGTGTAGGTGTCACCGCCCACCGGCGTGCGCAGCTCGAACCAACGGGCCAGCGGCTTGACGCGGCTGAACGGACGGTGTTCCGAGCGTGCGATGTGAACGTGACCCCATTGCCACGCCGACACATCCGAGCCGTGCGCTTGCTGTAACTCCTCGAGCGCGCGCGTGAACGCGTTGTCGATCTGCTGCGTGCAGGTTTCCGTCTCCGAGGTGGCCTTGTCGTCACACCACCAGGCGTCGTCGCGCTGGAGCACGCCTTCGAGCGCCTCGCGGAAGGTTCGGTTGCCGGGTTGGCTGTCGTAGACCTTCGCGCTCATATCGTCCCGGAACACAGCGGCGGTCAAGTGACGCGCCCAGGACCACGCGATGAGCGGCGCCGATCTGTCGGCATGCATGAAGCCATCGAACGCGGCCAGTTCGCGCTGTGCGGCCGCAGCCAACGCATGCGCTGAATTGGCTTTCAGCAGATAGGGCATCAGGCGCATCGTCGCGGCCGAATATTCGTCCGCCTGGATGCGGCGCAAGGACTCGATACCGTGCTTCGGCTGCGCCTCCAGCAGCTGTTCGATCCGTTGCTGGCGATATGGCGGTGCCCACTCGCTGGTGAGGAAATGCGGGTAGTCCGCGGCGTGAATGCGCTGATTGGCGGTGGCGATCCAGCCACGCGCGGGGTTGGTTTCGCGCGGCGTCCAGGTGGGTTCCAGCACACCGGCCCAGTCGTAGCGCGCATCCCAGCCCGGCGCCGGCACGAGGCCTTTCAGATCGTTCTCGGGCTTGCGCACCGGCACGCGGCCCGCGGACACCACGCCGATGTTGCCGTGGATGTCGGCGACGACCATGTTCTGCATCGGCGCGAGATTCTTCGCCGACGCGTCGATGAACTCGGCCACGCTGCGCGCCGTGTTGAAGTTGAGCGCCGCCTCGATCGCGCCAGCATCCGGATCGAGCGCCGTCCAGCGCATGGAAAGCGCATAGGCGGGCTTCACGGCGGCCCCGGTCAGGCCATCGGCCGCTTCGGTCGCGCCCGAGATCACCGGGCCGTGCCGGGTTCTGCGCACGGTGACGGGCACATCCGGCTTGCCTTTGACCTTGATGACTTCGTTGATCTGATCGAAGCGCGCCCAGCCGGTGGGTGTCTGGTATTGCGTCGCATCGTCCGGGTTGATGCGTTCGAGGTAGAGGTCTTGGACATCGGGGCCGGTGTTGGTGAACCCCCAGGCGACATGCTGATTCTGGCCCAGCACCACCAGAGGCAGGCCCGGCATGGTCGCGCCGGCCACCTTGAACCCAGGGGCTTCGAGGCGCGCGAGATACCACAGCGCCGGCGCACTGAGCTTCAGGTGCGGATCGTTGGCCAGCAGCGGCATGCCGGTTTCGGTGCGGCTGCCGTGAACCACCCAGTTGTTCGAGCCGACGCCTTCAATGCCCGACTCAGGTGCCGCAAGCAGCGCCTGCCGGCCCAGATTGCCGTCGACTTTCAGGTCGCGGAACATGGCGGCATAGTCGGCCGTGGCCAGCGGCAGTTCGCCCACGTAAGGCGGAAGCAATTCATTGATTCGATCGACCGGCAACTTCAGCGACAACCGCATGCGCAGCAGTTCGGTCGACCAGTTCGCGCCCAGGTCCCAGGCCATCATCGTGGCCCAGCCGGCGGAATCAGCGGGCGTCCAGGGTTCCGGATGCAAACCCAGCAACACGAACTCCGGCGGCCGGGCGCTCATCTCGTTCTGCACATAGGCGTTCACACCCGCTGCGTAAGCAGTCAGGGCGGTGCGCGTTTCAGCGCTGGCTTGCGCGATCTGATCGACGGCCGCGCGATGCGGGCCCAGCGCCCGAAGGAAGCGGTCGGTAGGCAAGGCCGACTCGCCGAACGCCTCGGCCAGCCGCCCCGAGGCGATGCGCTTGTGCGTCTCCAGCTGCCACAGCCTGTCTTGCGCGTGGGCGTAGCCCAGCCCGAACAATGCGTCCTCGCGCGAGGAGGCGCGGATGGTCGGAATGCCATGCTCATCGCGCTCGATGCGGATCTCGGCGCGCAGGCCCTGCAAACGGAGCACGCCATCGGTGATCGGAGACGCCCGCTGGATGTAGATCCACAACACCAGCAACGTGATCAGCGCCAACAGCAGCACCGCGATCACTCCCCGCTTGAGCCATCTCATGAACATGCACCCCACCCCGATTTTTTTAAAACCTCAAGCGTAACCGTTTGTGCCTCGCTGCGCCCTTGAGCGAAACCCGATGCCGCACCGTCGGGGCGGGCCCGAGAGCCGGCTTCGGCAGGCGTGACATGTGGCGTCACGAGGATCCCGGCGACCGGCCTGCCTACTGTGAAGCGGGCACAATTGACGCCCCCTCTTGCCACGCCCTCGATGAACATCATCATCCTCGACGACTACCAGGACGCCGTGCGCAAGCTCAAGTGCGCGTCTCGCCTGGAGCACCTGAACGCCAAAGTCTTCACCAACACGGTCAAAGGGATCGGCCAGCTTTCAGTGCGCCTGCGCGACGCCGAAGTGCTGGTGCTGATCCGCGAGCGGACCCAGTTTCCCCGGCAACTGCTCGAAAAGCTCCCCAAGCTGAAACTGCTGTCGCAAACGGGCCGCGCCGGCCCGCACATCGATGTGGACACCTGCACCCGCCTGGGCATCGCCGTCGCCGAAGGCGTGGGCTCGCCCATCGCACCGGCCGAACTCACATGGGCGCTCATCATGGCGTCGATGCGCCGGCTGCCGCAGTACGTCGGCAATCTGAAACATGGCGCGTGGCAACAGTCGGGGCTCAAGGCCGCGTCCATGCCCGCCAACTTCGGGGTGGGCATGGTCCTGCGCGGCAAGACGCTGGGCATCTGGGGTTACGGACGCATCGGCCAGATCGTGGCCGGCTACGGGCGTGCTTTCGGCATGCAGGTGGTGGTCTGGGGCAGCGAAGCTTCACGCGAACGCGCCCGCACCGACGGCTATCTGGCGGCCGATTCGCGCGATGCGTTTTTCGGTGCCTCCGATGTGCTGTCTCTGCATCTGCGGCTCACCCCGGAAACCCGGAACATGGTGCGCCTGGACGACCTGACGCGCATGAAGCCCACGTCGCTGCTGGTCAATACGTCTCGCGCCGAACTGATCGAAGAAGGTGCCCTCGTCTCTGCACTGAACCGCGGACATCCGGGCATGGCCGCGATCGACGTGTTTGAAACCGAACCGATCTTGCAAGGCCACCCGCTGCTGCGCATCGAGAACGCGGTGTGCACGCCGCACATCGGCTACGTGGAGCAAGACAGCTACGAGATGTATTTCGGCTCGGCATTCGACAACGTGGTGAACTTCATCAACGGCACTCCCACCGGCATCATCAATCCCGCCGCTCTGAAGGTGCTGCGCGGATGATCCCGGGCGAACCTGCCGTTCCACCGCTCCCCGCTCCGCGGCCCGGCCGAGCGGCAGACCTGTGCGTTCGCGCATGAGCCGCATGAGCCCCCACCTGCGCAACGCGCGCTGGTCGCTGCTGTTCGGCAACTTCGCGATCGGCTGCGGCGTCATGGTCGTGCCCGGTTCGCTGAACGACCTGGTGGCCTCGCTTGAAATCAGCGTGGCGTTGGGCGGGCAGTTGATCTCCGTCGCCGCCGTGACGATGTGCTTTGGAGCACCGCTGCTGGCCGCACTGGTGGGCGGCCTGGACCGCCGGGTGCTGCTGACACTGTCGCTCGCCTGGTTTGCCGTCGGACACGCCTTGAGCGCCCTGGCCCCCCACTATGCCGCGCTCCTGCCGCTTCGCGCACTGTGCATGGTGGCCGCAGCAGTGTTCACCCCACAGGCCGCGGCCGCCATCGGCTACATGGCTCCTCCGGACGAGCGGGGGCGCTCGATCATTTTCATCTTCCTCGGCTGGTCGATCGCCTCCGTGGTGGGCATGCCGGTGCACAGCTTCATCGGCGAATCGTTCGGCTGGCGCTGGGCCTTCGGTCTCGTGGCCGCGTTGTCGGCGATCGGCGCCTGGTGGCTGTGGCGCGCCATGCCCAACGGCGTCAAGCCACCGGCCATGCGGCTGGCCGCATGGAAGGAAGTCATCACGCACCCGGTGCTGATGGCCATCATCTTTGTCACCGCGCTGGCAGGCGCCGGACAGTTCACGCTGTTCGCCTACTTCGCGCCTTACTACCGCCAGGTGATCGGCGCCAATGCGGCGGAAACCAGCTTCCTCTTCTTCTGGTTCGGCTCGTTCGCGCTGCTCGGAAACCTGCTGTTGTCGCGTTTCATCGACCGCGTCCAGACCGGCACCATCGTCGCCGCCGCCATGGTGGCCACCAGTTTCACGATGCTTCTGTGGCCACTGGCCACCACAGTGACCCTGGTGGCGCTGCTCCTGGTGCCGTGGGGGCTGGGAGGGTTTGCTTCCAATTCAGCACAGCAAGCGCGGCTGGGCCTGGCGGCGCCGGAACTGGCCACGGCGCTGATGGCGCTGAATACCTCCGGCATCTACCTGGGCCAGGCGATAGGCGCGGCCGGCGGCGGCCTGGCCGTTGCCGCCCATGAGGCGATGGGGCACACCGGCGCCGACCTCTACGGCAGCTTGCACTGGATGGCCTTGGCCTGGATGCTTGCCGCGCTGGCGCTGAGTCTCTGGGCGCAACGCCAGATGGCGAAAAACGGCGGGCGCGCCTGAGCGCGCTGCGCGGAAGTCAGCCGGCGAGTGCCTCGTCCAGCATGGCCGGCAGGTCGGCGAGATTGCCCAAAACCTGGGTGGACAAGCCTTCCGGCAAGTCCTGCAGAACGTCATCGCGCAGATACAGCGCCGTGCCTCCTTGGCGCTGTGACTTGATCAACACGCTCAGCAGCAACTCGGGCCGCGCGTCAGCGGTTTCCATCTGCACCGGCGTCCCCCCTTGCGATGACTCCAGAACGAGCACGAAGCTGGATTCGTCCGGCCGCTCGGCCGCCTGCCGCATGCAAGCCATGACATGCATGCCATGGCGCTGTGCGCTGGCGTCGATGCGGTGCACGATCTCTGCCACATCGAACGGGCTCAGCCGAACCGCTGCGCGCTCTTCGGCAGCGAACGCGCGGCCGCCGGTCGCTGCAGCGGCCAGGATGGCCAAGCCACTCGTCATCCAGAAGCGGAATGGTTTTCTCATCGAAAGCTCCTTTGCGCTCGGGGGCTGCAAACCTTACGACTGCGCCTGAAACGGGTCAAGGCACCTGCAGCGATAAAAAACGTAACGCCGCTGCAGCCCGCATGCGTGCTCGGTTTCGCGAGCTTGCCGACAGCATGGCGCGCCAATGTGACGTCGCCGTGATCCCCAAACCAAGTGGGGGCTTCAATCTGGCGTATCGCCCATGCGGCTCAGCAGATCGCCCGCCATGCGCATCGAGGCGGTGCGAACGCCCATCGACGATCAACGCCTGCTGGCGTTGCGTCGAACCGCGGCCACTCCCAGCCCACGCCGCTCACATTGACAACATCTGTCAGGAGACGGGTGTGACGTCGACATCGTCACTGAGCCGACTCAGCCGCCCCGTTGGCGCACGGCCTCGTACAGGCACACCCCTGAGGCCACCGACACATTCAGGCTCTCGACCGCACCTTTCATCGGCAGGCGCACCAGTTCGTCGCAGGTTCGCGCGGTGTTCTGGCGCATGCCGCTGCCCTCCGCGCCCAGGACCAGGGCCACGGGCCCGCTGAGATCGACGTCGTAGAGCGACTTCTCGGCGGCATCGGACGTGCCGATCACCCGGATGTCGCGTTCCTTCAACTCATTGAGCGTGCGCGCAAGGTTCGTGACCATGAAATACGGGACCGTTTCCGCCGCACCGCTGGCAACTTTCGCCACCGTGGCATTGACCCCCACCGCATGGTCCTTCGGTGCGATCACCGCATGCGCGCCGGCGCCATCGGCCACGCGCAGGCAGGCACCCAGGTTGTGCGGGTCGGTGATGCCATCGAGCACCAGCAGCAGCAGCGGCCCGTCCACCGCATCCAGCGTGTCATCGATCGAATGGCTCTTGGCCACCTCTTCCACGCGCGCCACCACGCCCTGGTGGCGGTGTGTCCCGCTGAGCTTGCCCAGGCGGTCATCGTCGCTGTCGACCAAGCGCGCATGGGCCGCATTGGCGCGTTCGACGAACTGGCGCATGCGCTGGTCTCGCCGCGTGGCATCGACATGGATATCGACGATGGACTGCGGCGCCGTTTTGAGGCGCACGGTGACGGCATGGAAGCCGAACAGAATCTTGTGATGGGCCATGCGCGATGGTAGCCCGGCGCTGCCGCGGCCCGCGCGTCAAACGAGTGCGCGAACGCCCATCAACAGGCCGATGAGAACCGGCTGGTGCAGCATGTAGAAGCTGAGCGACCAGCGCCCGAGCGTGGCCAGCGGCGACAGCACGTTCGGCAGGCGCGCGGCCACCCAGGCGCGCCGGTGCGCCAACACCCATTGCCCGCTGGCCAGCCCCCACCAGACCACGCCCATCCACGGCAGCAGCGGCGCATAGTCTTCGGTGACGGGCTTGCGCGTGACCAGGCCGGCCCAGTTCGTCCAGCGGGTGTCGAAGAACGGGTGTTGAACGAGGTGTGGCAGCGCAATGGCCACCAAGCCCATCAGCCACAGCCAGTGCCCCGCGCCGACCGTCAGGCGAGACACGATCAGCATCACCGCGATGCCGTGC
>CAZBOF010000003.1:62116-67964 GCA_964493285.1 uncultured Rhizobacter sp.
TGCCGTGCAGCACGCCAAAGCTGATGTAGCTGCGCGGAAACATCCACCACGAGCCGGCGGTCACCAACAGGGCACAACCTGCGATCTGCACCCAGCGCTTCCAGAATCGCGGCCAGCTTGGGTTTTGCTCCGAGGCCACCGCCTGGCTGAAGCCCACGCAGAACATGAACAGCGTGACGATGACGGCCCGCTGCACCGTCCAGAAAGGGTCGCGGTAGAAATCCTGCTGAATGAACCTGAAGTGGTTGAGGTCGAAGCAGAGGTGAAACACCGCCATCCACACCACCGCCAAGCCCCGCAGGGCATCCAGGCGGTCGAAGCGCTCGGTGGCGGGAAGGCGCGGTGGCATCGGCGACTCAGTTCCGGCTCACGCGAACCGTGGAGTCGATGCGGTCGAGATGCCGTCCGAAGGTTTCGGCATTCTGGAACCCGATGACGCGCGAGTTCGGCAACTCGTTGCCGCCGGGCGCAAAGAACAGCATCGCGGGCGGGCCGAACAGCGTGAAGCGGCGCATCAACGCCTTGTGATCGTCGTTGTTGGCCGTGACGTCGGCGCGCAGCAAAGTCAGCCCTGCCATCTGTTGCGCCACACCCGGGTCGGTGAAGGTGAAATGCTCGAACTCCTTGCAGGCCACACACCAGTCGGCATAGAAATCGAGCATCACGGGGCGGCTCGAAGCACGCACCGCAGCATCGAGGTCGGACAACGACGATATGGCCTGGAACTGCGGTGCCTCAGCTTCCAGCGAAGCAGGCGCTGCACGCAGCTGCGCCAGGGGCCGGGTCCAGTCTCGCGCGCCTGCCGCGGCCCCGATCACCTGCGCAGCGGCCCACACACACAGCAGCAGACCCACGCCCTTGGCAACCTGGCGAGCGGCGGAGGCCGGCTGCGGCAATCGGGCAAAGGCACCAAGGTAGGCCGCAGCCACGACCAGCAGCACCGCGCAGAGCAACAGCAGCACCTGCGCGGGCAGCACCGGCGAGACCATCCACAAGGCCACGCCGAGCAACATCACGCCGAACACATGCTTCACATGGGTCATCCAGGCGCCGGCCCGGGGCAGCAGGGCACCAGCGGACAGGCCGAGCAACAGCAACGGCACGCTCATGCCCACGGCCATCGAGAAAAGCGCGAAGCCGCCCAACACGACGTCACGCGTCTGGCTGATGTAGACCAGGGCGCCCGCCAGCGGCGCCGCCACGCAGGGCCCGACGATCAGCGACGAGATGCCCCCCATCAGGAACACGCTCGCGTGGCGTCCACCTTTGACGCGTTGCGACGCTTCGTTCAACCGGGTTTGCCACGCAACGGGGACTTGCAGCTCGTACAACCCGAACATCGACAACGAGAACGCCACCAGCACCAAAGCGAACGCGCCAAGCACCCAAGCGTTCTGCAATGCCGCACCCAGCCCTTCACCCACCAAGGCAGAGACCACGCCGAACACGGTGTAGACCAGCGCCATGCCCAGCGAGTACGCCACCGCCAAGGAGAAACCGCGCGCCTTGGAGATTGGCCCGCCTTGCCCGAGGATGATGGACGACAGGATCGGCAACATCGGCAACACGCACGGCGTGAAAGACAAGCCCAAACCCAGCAACAGGAACAGCCCCGCCACCATCGCCAGATTGCCCGAACGCAACGCGCTGGACACCGCGCCCGGCGCCTCGGCACTGGCCGCAGCGGCCACGCTGCCCGGGGCCGGGGCCGACGACGATGGCCAGCCCGGCAGCGTGTCGCTCAGCGCGGTCAGCCGCAGACCCCCACCGGGCCCCTGGCCGGGCTCGACCTGGAAGCTGCGGGTTTGCGGCACGTAGCACAGGCCTTTGTCGGCGCACCCTTGATTGCCAACGCTCAACTTGAACGTCTCGCGCACTTCGCCTTGCAGCACGAGCACCAGCGTGGCCGACTCGCGCAGCACCTCCATGTCTTTCTCGAAGGTCTCGTCGTACTTGACGGTGCCGGGTGGAACTTGAAGTTCACCCACGGCCACGCCGGCACCTTCGGCCTGTGCGTTGAACCGCTCGTTGTAGAGGTAGTAACCGCGGGCGATGCCGAACTGCAGCTCGATGCGCTGCGCATCCAATGCGCGCACGTTCAGCGGAAACGCCTGCTCAGGCGGCAGAAAGGCGTCGGCAGCCTGAGCTGCGCCCATCCAAAGCACGCAGGCCAGCCAGCTCATCAGCAGGCGAAAGGCGTATCGAGGCAATCCCACGGCGGTCATGTCGGTATGTTGTCGTTCAGGTCGCAGGGCCCGCGTATCCAGTTGAAACGCCTGCGGCTGACTCAAGCGCGAAGGCATCGAGCCGGGCGCACAAAGAAAGGTGCCCGGCTTGCGCCGCATTGGGGCGCCCATGCGGCATTTTGGCCCATTCTCCCAGGCAGGCCGCGGGCTCGCGAGATGCTTCGCGTGGAACGCTTCATGCATGAGACTGGCATATCGCAACCCCATTGCAAGGCGTCTCATGCTGCAATCCACTTCCACCCAGTTTTCGCATGTCAAACCGGGCGACACAGCGTGGCGCCGCGATGGGCTGCGAGACTTCTTTCTCTACCGCGACCTCGGCGTGGCCGAAGCCACCGCGGGCAAGGTGATCGCGCACCTCGTCAAGGCCAACATGGCCCCCCAGAAGGGAACGGGATGGCACCGCCACGAGGCGGAGTTCCAGATCGTCATCATGATCAAGGGCTGGGCCAAGTTCATGTACGGGGACGAGGAAACGCTGGTGTCCGCGGGCGACTGCGTACACCAGCGCCCAGGCATCGTGCATTACCTGTTCGATTACTCGCCCGACATGGAGTACCTGGAGATCGTCAGCCCCGCAGACTTCAAGACCATCGACATGCCGGCGCCCTGCCCCACGCCCGCGCCATCGCGCTGGGACTGAGCCCCCTCAAGGAAACGAAGGGCCGCTCCCGCGTTTTCTGGACCCCTCGGGGGCGGGCTCGGCCTGTCGAGCCCTGGGACGCTCAGAAGTCCATGTCGAGTTCTTCGATGTCGTCGGGCTCGAGTCGCGCCGCAGCGACCCACTCCCGCATCTCCGGCATCGCCATGATGGTGGCGCAATAGGTGATGCAGGCCTTGTTGAGCTTCACGTCATAGGTGAGGAAGCGGGTCGCCACAGGTGCGAACATCGCATCGGCCATGGTGCGCTGCCGCCCGAACAGGAACGGCCCGCCATAGGTGGCCAGGCATTCGCTCCAGATCTCGGTGACGCGATCGATGTCGGGCTGCGCGCCAGCCCATATCTTGTACCCGGGGTGGCGGGCCTTCAGATTCATCGGCAACGCCGAACGCAGGTTGGCAAAGCCCGAGTTCATCTCGCCGCTCACAGAACGGCAGTGCGCCCGCGCAATGCGATCCTCCGGCACCAGGCCACAGCCTGGGCGCACCTCGATGAGGTACTGAGCGATCGCCATCGTGTTCCAGACCGTGGCGCCTTCGTGCGTGAGGCAAGGCACGCGGATCGAAGGTGCCAGCAACAGCAACTCCTTGCGCACCTCGGCATCGTCGGCCGACACATGCACCTCGTCGAACGGCAACCCGGCAAAGCGCGCCATGAGCCAGCCGCGCAGTGACCAGGACGAATAGTTCTTGCTGCTCAGGCTGAGCGTGGCCACGGCGGCCTTGGGAGCACGGGTGGCACCCACCCGGCGCGCAACAGGCGGTTTGGCGGGGCGCGTGGCTGTCGCCTTCTTGGCAATGGTCGGCATCGGGTGTCTCCTTCTGTGCGTTGCGCCCCCTCCGCGTTGCAAGGCGTGTGCCATCTGCACCCCATCCGGGTGCAACAGGTTGGCGCGCAAGTTGCTGCACCTTGGCGTCCCCGTGCGTCAGGAGCTTCAATGCTTTATCAGCTGTACCAAGCCCAGACCGATCTGATGTGGCCATTGCGCACCGCCATCCATCACACATTGCCTCTGCTCAAAGACACCGCGCTCGGTGATCCGCTCGCCCAGGCTGCCCGCAAGCTCGCGGCACTGTGCGACGTGGTGAAGCTGTCGGAAGTGACGCACAAGCGCCCACCGTTTGGCATCGAACACGTGGCCGTGGCAGGCCGCCTCACGGCGGTTTCGGAAGAGGCGGTCCACACCACGCCGTTCGGCACGCTGCTGCGGTTCAGAAAGCAGCTCCCTGCCGACACACCCCCTCAGCCGAAGCTGCTGATCGTGGCGCCGATGTCCGGCCACTTCGCGACGCTGCTTCGCGACACCGTGGAGACGGCCCTGCCCGACCACGACGTGCACATCACCGACTGGCACAACGCCCGCGACGTGCCGCTGTCCGCCGGCCGCTTCGGCCTGGACGAATACACCGAGCACCTCATGGATTTCATGACGGTGCTCGGGCCCGGCAGCCACCTGATGGCCATCTGCCAGCCCTGCGTGTCGGCACTGTGCGCCACCGCGCTGATGGCGGAAGACGCGCACCCGGCCACGCCCGCCAGCCTCACCCTGATGGCCGGGCCGATCGACTGCCGCGTCAGCCCGACCGAAGTCAACAGGCTCGCCACCGAACGGGACATCCACTGGTTCGAAGCCAACCTCGTCAGCACCGTGCCCTGGCGCTGCCGCGGCGCGGGCCGCCGCATCTACCCGGGATTCATGCAACTCACCGCCTTCATGGCGATGAACAAGCAGCGCCACATCGATGCATTTGCCGAGTACTACGCCAACCTCGCCGACCCCGACGAAGCCAAGCTCGTGAAGGCTGAGCACACGCGCAAGTTCTATGAAGAGTACTTCGCCGTGGCAGACCTGCCCGCAGAGTTCTACCTGGAAACCGTGAGCAAGGTGTTCCAGGAATTCGAGCTTCCCAAAGGAGAGATGCACTTTCGCGGTCGCCTGATCAGACCGTCGGCCATCCGCCACACGGCGCTGCTGACGGTCGAAGGTGAGCGCGACGACATCTGCGCGACCGGCCAGACGCTGGCCGCGCAGGATCTGTGCACCGGCCTGCGTCCGTACCTGAGGACGCACTACGTCCAGGCCGGTGTCGGCCACTACGGTGTGTTCAGCGGGCGCCGCTGGCGCAGCCAGATCTATCCGGTGGTGCGCAACACGATCAGCGTGTCGCAGTAACGCGGGCTCAGCCGATATGGCCCGGGATCGGCCCCGGCTGCACGTTCACGTCACCGCATTGCGCCCGATGGCGCAAGGCATGGTCCATCAGCACCAGTGCGAGCAGCGCCTCGGCGATCGGCGTGGCTCGGATCCCGACGCACGGGTCATGGCGGCCGAATGTCTCCACCGTGGCCGGATGGCCTTGCAGATCGATCGACGCGCGCGGCGTGCGGATCGAACTCGTCGGCTTGATGGCAATCGAGGCGGTGATGTCCTGCCCGGTTGAAATGCCGCCGAGCACGCCACCCGCGTTGTTGCCGCGAAACCCGGCCGGCGTGAGTTCGTCGCCATGCGTGCTGCCACGCTGCGCGGCACTGGCGAACCCCGCACCGATCTCGACGCCCTTGACCGCGTTGATACCCATCAGCGCATAGGCGATGTCGGCGTCCAGCTTGTCGTAGAGCGGCTCGCCCAGACCCACCGGCACCTGGCTCGCGCCGACATGCAGGCGCGCACCGCAGCTGTCGCCGGCCTTGCGCAGTTCATCCATATACGCCTCGAGGCGCGGGATGTCGGTGGCGTTGGCGGCAAAGAATGCGTTGTTCGGAATGTGATCGAGCGATTCGAACGGGATCTCGATGTCGCCGATCTGGGTCATGTACCCATGGAAGGTGGTGCCGTACTTCTCGAGCAGCCACTTGCGCGCCACCGCACCGGCCGCGACCGTGGGCGCGGTCAGGCGCGCGGACGAACGCCCGCCACCGCGCGGGTCCCGCAGGCCGTACT
>CAZBOF010000004.1:0-57661 GCA_964493285.1 uncultured Rhizobacter sp.
GGGAGAGCGCGTCAAGCTGGGCGCGTTCCGTGAAGACCTGTTCCACCGCCTCAACGTGATCCGCCTGCGGCTGCCGCCGCTGCGCGAGCGGCGCGAAGACATTCCGTCGCTCACACGTTTCTTCTTGCAAAAGAGCGCGCAGGAGCTGGGTGTGGAAGCCAAGCGCATGACCGAGCCCACGCTCGAGCGCCTCATGCAGTTCGACTTCCCCGGCAACGTTCGCCAGCTTGAGAATCTTTGCCATTGGCTCACCGTCATGGCGCCGGCGCAGTTGATCGAGTCCAAGGATCTGCCGCCTGAACTGATGGCCGGCAACGCCATGGCGTTGGTCGAATCCGCACGGCCGTTGCCCGCGCCGGCGGGGCCGGCCGGCGACGGGTTCGCGGCGGCGGCGCCTGCGGTGAATGGCGAGGCACCGGCCGTTTCCACGAACTGGCTGGGCGATCTGGAACGCGAAGCGCATGCGATGTTGCGGGCCGGCACCCCCGAAGTCTGGGACACGCTCACCCGCAAGTTCGAAGGCAAGCTGATCCAGACCGCCCTGGAAGTCACCCGGGGGCGCCGGATCGAGGCCGCTCAGCGCCTGGGCATCGGGCGCAACACCATCACGCGCAAGATCCAGGATCTGGGGCTGGATGACTGAGTTCGCGGCGCGATCGACGGCGGCAGTTGCCAGCCGCATGGCGCGGATGCATCGGCGGGCGGGGATCCGCAACGACTAGGAGCCCGGGGTCCCCAGCCTGTCGATGGCGCTGTCAGGCAGCGACAGTTCTGCCGCCCCCATCAACTCGTCGAGCTGGGACAGGCTGGTAGCGCTGGCAATGGGCGCGGTGACGCTCGGGCGTCCCATCAGCCAAGCCAGCGCGACCTGCGCGGGCGTGGCCGAGACATCCTTTGCGACCTCCCGCAACACGCCCAGCAGCTTCTGGCCGCGCTCGTCGAAGTAGCCTTTCAGGAGGCCGGCGCGGGCGGCGCCTTGCAGGTCCTCAACGCGCTGATACTTGCCGGTCAAGAAGCCGCTGGCCAGGGAGAAGAAGGTCACCACCCCGAGCCCGTGCTCTGCGGCGACGCCGGCCAGTTCGGCCTCGAAGTCGGCACGGTCGCAGAGGTTGTAGCGCGGCTGCATGAGTTCGTAGCGTGGCAGGCCTTGTTCCTTCGACACGGCGAGGGCCTGTTGCAGGCGCTCGGCGGTGTAGTTGGACGCGCCGATTGCACGCACCTTGCCCGCCTCGATCAGCTTGGCGAATGCCCCCAGCGTTTCCTCCAGCGGCACGCCCTGGTCGTCGATGTGCGCGAAATAGACGTCGATGTAGTCGGTGCGCAAGCGTTGCAGCGAGCCGTTCACGGCTGCCTCGATGTTGGCCGCCGAAAGCCCCTTGCGCGGCTCCCACATGCCCACTTTGGTCATCAGCACGACGTCATCGCGGCGCTTCCGCCTGTCCAACCACTTGCCCAGCACGGTTTCCGACTCGCCCCCGCTCAGGCCGGGACCCCAGGCCGAGTAGACGTCGGCGGTGTCAATGGCGTTGAAGCCGCGCTCGACGAAGCGGTCGAGCAGTTCGAAGGAGCGCGTTTCATCGGCGGTCCAGCCGAAGACGTTGCCGCCAAAGACCAGTGGCGCGATCTCGAGCCCGGAGCGGCCCAGCTGACGTTTCTTCATGATCCTGTCCTCTTCGAGTTGGGTGTTGCACGATGCTTATCGACGATACCCCCTTCGACCCGAAGTGCGGCGCCCGTGGTGGCCCTGGCCTCAAGGAGGCGGCATGGATGCAGATGTCGGCCACTTCCTCGGGATTGGCGAAGCGCCGCAGCAAGGCGGATGGGCGCTTCTCGGCCGGGAATGGGGCCTCCCTCTCCAATGGCGTCACGCCGCGCTCGGCAGCCAGCCCGGCCATCATCGCGGCCGCGCCCTGGGTACGGATTGGTCCCGGCAGGATGGTGCCCACGGTCACGCCCGTGCCCGCAAACACCTTGAATGGAGAGGCCCTGCCGGCCGCCGCGGTGCGGGGCCGGGGGATCATCTACCCGCCGCAGTTCATCGTCGCCGAGGCGGCGGCACGCGGAGAACTGGTGGTCCTGCCGTTGGACAAGCCGCCGGTGGAGCTGGGCGGCGTCCACGTGCTTGACCCGCCGGACCGGCGGCCGCCGGCGAAGGTGCGGGCGATGATCGGCCACCTGGCCGAGGTGTTTGCGCAGGCGCCACCGGCCGCCGGCAAGTTCGGCTGAGCGCCTCAGTCCAGGCTGGCGCCAGAGGCTTGGACGACCGCTCGCCAGCGGGGAATCTCGGCCTTGATGAGTGCCTGGAACTCCTCCGGCGTGGTCGTCGCCGGCTCGCCGCCGAGGGCAATGACGCGCTGTCGCAGCGCGGGCTCGCCCATCACCTTCACCAGCGCCTGATGCAATTGGTCGATGACCGGCCGGGGCGTGCCCGCGGGGGCCAACAAGCCGAACCAGGACGACACGTCGAAGTTCGCCACGCCCGACTCGGCCATCGTCGGTGCATCGGGTGCGGCCGTTGAGCGCTTGCCGGCCGAGGTGGCGAGCAGGTGCATGCGGCCGGTGCGGATGTTCTCGTCATACACGCCGAGGAACATCATCGAGACGTGGCCTGCGATCACGTCTTGAATGGCGGGGCCGCCCCCTTTGTATGGAATGTGCACCAGGCGCGCGCCCGTGCTGCCGGCGAACAGCTCGCCGGTGACGTGCGACACCGAGCCCACACCGACTGATGCGTACGACAGTCCCTTGGGCTGTGCCTTGCTGTACGCCACCAGTTCGGCGACGTTCTTCGCCGGAACGGAAGGGTGCGTCACGAGGAACAGCGGGAATGTCGCAACGACGGAGATGGGCTGGAAGTCCTTCTCCGCGTCGTAGGGCAGCTTCTTGTAGAGCGAAGGGTTGATCGCATTGGGCCCGACGTTGCCCAAGACGATGGTGTAGCCGTCCGGCGCGGCGCGTGCGGCCGCTTCCGTCCCCAGCACGCCGCCGGCGCCGCCGCGGTTGTCGACGACGATCTGCGTTCCCAAGGCCTGGCCCAACGCTTCGCCGACGATGCGTGCAAGTGCATCGGTGGTGCCGCCCGGCGGGTAGGGAACGATCAGCCGAATGGGCTTCTCGGGGAACTTGGCGATGGCGCTCAATGGCGCGGCGGCAAGGCACAGCGCGGCCAGCAGGCCTGCGACGACACGTTGCATGGTTGTCTCCTGTTGATGTGTTGGGAATGGTGGTGGGGAGGGATCAGCCCGCCTCGGTCTCGATGCGGGCTTTCAGTCGGCGCCGAATGCGCACGGCGCCGGCATCGCTGGACAAGAGCACGGGCTTCATGGCCAGGATGTCGGTGGCCTCGCCGAGGCACGCTTGCTGCACCTCCAGCATCGGCTTGTCTTGTTCGCTGAAGGCGACCCGCTGCCAGTTCCGAACCATCTTGTCGACCTCAGGGTCGTCGATGCTGTAGCCGCGGCAGTGGCAGTAGAAGTAGTGCGTCGTGGTGGCGCTCTCCGGCGTGAGCAGGTGAACGCCGAGGAGATCAATGCCTTCGGCGCGAGGCCGCCCGACGGGGGTGACGCCCGCATTCAGCAGAACGTTGCAAGGCGCATCCCAGCGGATCTCCGACCACCGGTCCACGATCGACAGGGTGTTGCCGGCGTACTGATTCCAGATGGGAGGAACCGGGACACCGGGAAACCAGAACTTGCTGTAGATCGAGTCACCCACTTCTTCGACGGCGTACTGTGTTTTCTCGAGGCCCATGGCGTCGAGAAAACTGCCATGGAGAAAGTGCGCATGGCTGAGGTCGGCCAGGTTGTCGACGACCAGCTCGTAGTTGGCCGCCACGTGGTTGTAGCCATGGAGTTGGGCGCGCTTCGGGTCCACGAGACAGCTGAAGTCGGGAATCGCGGCGGGGTCTGCGGGGGCCTCGCCCATCCAGATCCAGAGCATGCTGTATCGCTCGACCAGGGGGTAGCTGCGCACCTTCGCACTGGCGGGGATGCGGTCGTCGAACGGCGCGACGACACAGCGGCCGCTCGCATCGAATTGCAGCCCGTGGTAGCCGCACTGGACAGTGTCGTCGACCAGCCGGCCGCGGTGCAGAGGCACAAAGCGGTGGGGGCAGCGATCGGCGAGTGCCACGCATTCGCCGTCGCGTTTGCGAAAGAGCACGACAGACTCGTCGAGGAACTTGCGCGCAAGCAGCCTGTCGGGGCCGACTTCGTCGGCGCGTGCGGCGACATACCAAGTGTTTCGAAGAAAGTTCATGAGGCTAATTGGTGGTACCAAACTGGTGGTGCCAATTTAACTGCGGTGACATGCGATGGAACCGGTAATTACCCGAGGTTTCGTCGATTCAGCCGAAGCCGTGGCCGCGTGATCGGGTGCCATTCGCAGGCGTTCTCGCACCCGCCGGGTCGCGGGGAAGGCGCGTCTCGCCGTGACCTTGGGGCGCTGCCGCGCGGCCGTGAGGTGTCGCCCGAGTGGGCCGGGTCAACCCGCGGGTGGAGCGAGTTCTGCAGCCCAGTACAGACGTGCCCTGCGCATGTGGGCCATCATGTGAGTGGATGCGCCCTCTGCGTCGCGCGCCGCGATCAGCGCCACCAGCTTGCGGTGCTCTGCCGCCGACTCGCGAGCGCGGCGCGGGTCGCCGAAGAAAGGCTGCCGACGGGGCAGCGACAAGCGATAGAAGGAATTCAGCAGGCGGCGCAACACGTTGTTGTGAGCTGAATCGGCCAATGCGAGGTGGAAGTTGTGGTCGTGCACCGCGGTGTTCTCGCCTTGCCGCACGGCAGCGCTTTCCCGCGCCAGCAAGGCGTTCAGGTGGTCGAGGTCTGCGTCGGTTCGGCGTTCGCAGGCGAGCTGCACGACCGTGAGTTCAAGCGGTACGCGAACCTCCATCGCGTCGATCACTTCATCCATGCGGGGCGGGCGGCCCATGTCGGACATCAGCACCAGTTCTTCGAAGCTGCCGTCTGATGAAATCTCACCGAGGTAGACGCCGGAATTGGGGCGGATCTCCACCATGCGAAGACTCGCCATCACGGCCAATGCTTCGCGCACCGCGTTTCGCCCGACGCCCAATGTCGCTGCGAGCAGCCTCTCGGAAGGCAGGCGATCGCCCGGCCTGAACCGCCGTTCGTGCAAGTGATCGACGATGGCGCCGATCAAGTGGGTGCTGGTGTTGCGTGCGGCTGGCGAAGGAGCGGCGCCCATGGCATGTGTCTCGCTGAATCGATCGAGCGATTATGCGAGCGATGACGGCGCCCAGCCGCCGGGTGATCGGAACCTGTCCTTCCGATGGATCTGGCGCATGAGCGTGTCAGTCAAGCGTGCTTTCGCGGGTCAGCTGGCAAACAGGTTCGCCATCGTTTGCCGAAGCCACCGGTGCATGGGATCTTTGTCCTGCCGGGCATGCCAGAACATGTTCACCTCAAGCCGGGGCATCTCGAAGGGGACATCGCTGATCTGAAGGCGGTCGGCACTGCGGATGTTGAGCGCGACGGAGCGCGGCACCGTCACCATCAGATCGGTATTGAGCAGGATGCTTGGTACGGCGAAATAGTGGGGCAGGCGGAGTACGACACGGCGGGTGAGTTTCAGCTTGGTGAGTACTTCTTCGACCGGGCGTGTGATGGACCCCGGCGGATCGACTTCGACATGCGCCGCCTGCGTGTACTGAGCCAGCGTGACGCGTTTGGACCGGGCCTTGGGGGCCATTGCGCGCATCACGACATACCCGTCCTTGAACAGGGCCCGATGCTTGAGACTGGCCCCCAGGTAGGGCAGATTGCCGATGGCCATGTCGGCCTCCCTGTCGCGCAGCATGGCGTCGTAGCGGGTACGCGGCGCCTGCAGCGTGACAACGGTGGTGCCCGGCGCGTTCTCGCGCAGGTGCTGCAGCAGCCGGGGCAAGAAAACCAGTTCACCGACGTCTGACAGGAGAAGCCGGAACTGACGCTGGCTGTCGCCCGGGCTGAGCTGGCTGGTCGAGTACACGGTGTCTTCGATCAGCAGCAAGGCTTCGCGGATCGGGCCAACAAGCTGCTCGCTGCGTGGTGTGGGCTCCAGGCCATTGGTGGTTCGCACGAACAGTCGGTCTCCCAGGCTGTTTCGCAGACGGCGCAGCGCATGGCTGATGGCCGGTTGGGTCAGGTTGACTTGCAAGGCGACTTCGGAGAGGTTGCGCAAGCGGTAGACCGCGTCGAACACCTTGAGCAGGTTGAGGTCGAGTTGTTGCATTGACATTGGCGGTCCTCCTGGTGAGGCTCGACTGTCCATGAATTTCATGCATTTCACAACTGCATGATGTTCAGTGGATTCATTGACTCCGCGATCCAATACTCCCGTCTCACAAACGCAGCCGACGTGGCGCCCGGAATCCTCCGGCCCCGCCTGATCGGACAAGGTGGAGACAGAAATGACCCATTCAGAAGCGCCTTCGCGGGCTGAGGCGGGCGTCGTGACGCTGACGCCGATGACGCCTCATCTTGGCTACCGTGTCGATGGCATCGATCTGACCCAGCCCATCAGCGAAGGTGCGCAGCAGCTGTTGCGTGCTGCCATGGCGACGCGCGGTTTGTTGCTCTTTCGAGGCCAGAAGGTGTCTGACGCAGACCAGTTGCGCCTCGTCGACGTCTTTGGTCGCATCTCGAAGCAAGGCCCGGTTCAGAAGGCCAGCCCACCGATCACATACGTGTCCAACGTTCGCTCCGACGGTGCCTTCGGCGACGCTGAACTTCGCTTCCACTCGGATCAGTCGTACTTCGAGTATCCGATGAAGGCCATCATGCTCTACGGGATCGAGATCCCGGCTGAGGGCGGTGAAACGCTGTTTTCGAACACGACCGTGGCCATCGGCCGCCTGCCTGCGCCGGTGCGGGAGATGCTCTCGGAGCGTGTGGCGTATCACGAGTTCGACTACGGCCACTATTCGTACGGGGCCGACCTTGCCAGGTCGATTCAGACGACCAAGGTCGGTGCCGATCACCCGGCCATCGCGCGCCACCCGATCACCGGGGCGCCGATCCTGATGGTGAACTGCGACAACACCAAGGAGTTGCGAGGGCTTCCTGCGGAGCAAAGCCGCTCCGTCCTGGCGCAAGTGCACGAAACCGTGAGCGATGCCGAGATCGTCTATCGCCACCGTTGGCAGCCCGACGACCTGCTGGTCTGGGACAACCTGCTGCTTCAGCACGCACGATCGCGCTTCGACCCTTCGGCGCGGCGCACGCTGCGCCGCTGCGCGATTGCCAATGACCTGGAGCCGATGGACGCCTGAGTCGTCCGGCTTCATCGCCACTGCTTGTCTTCATTTCGTCCCAAAGGAACTGCATTGAGTCATTCCACGCCATCAGGCCAGCCCACCTTGAATCAATCGATCGTTCTGATCACCGGCGCCAGTTCGGGCATTGGAGAGGCCGCCGCGCGCTTGCTGGCTGTGCGGGGCGCCAGGCTCGCACTGGCAGCGCGTCGCATGGACCGCATTGACGCGCTGGCGCGTCAGTTGCGTGAACAGCATTCGATCGACGTGCTGCCGCTCGAGATGGACGTGACCCGCGAGGCGAGTGTCGCTGCGGCCGTGGAACAGGTGCACTCGCATTTCGGCGGCTTGACGCATGCGTTCAACAACGCGGGCGTTGGTGCGACCCACAAGCCGATCGACCAGATCAGCGAAGCCGAGTACGACACCGTGATGAACGCCTGCCTGAAGGGCGCGTTCTTCTGCATGAAGCACGAACTGCCGCTGATTGCACGCAGCGGCGGCGGATCGGTTGTCAACACGGCATCGGTCGGTGGCCTGGTGGGCGTGGCCGGCTCGTCCGACTACGTGGCGGCCAAGCACGGGCTGATCGGTATGACCAAGAGTGCGGCCATGGAGTTCGCCGCCCAAGGAGTGCGCGTGAACGCGATTGCGCCGGGGCCGGTGATGACGGACATGTACCGCCGCTGGCTGCCTACGCCCGAGGATCAGCAGCGCGTCGCCAACTACAACTTGTTCAAGCGCATCGCCTCTCCCGAAGAGATCGCCGAGTACGCCATCTTCCTGATGGAAGGTGCGCACTTCACCACCGGTGTCGTGCTGGCGTGCGATGGTGGCATGTCGGTCGGCTGAGACCGTGGGCAGAGGAGTTCAGTCATGACCGTGCGCGCCATTCCCTATGCCACGCGTGTCCATTTCGGCCCGGGTGCGGTCGAGCAGCTGGGGTCGGTGCTGGCCGCGGAGCGGATGACGCGCCCGCTGGTCTTGTGCGACGCCGGGGTGCGCGCGGCCGGCCTTGAGGCGAGGGTTGTCGATGCGTTGGCGCAGGTTGCGCACGAGCGGCGTGTTCTCGCCGGAACCGACGAGCGGGCCCTGCGAGACCTGGCCAAAGAAGCCAAGCGCCTGCGCTGCGATGGCGTTGTCGCAGTCGGGGGCGGCAGCGTGATCGACGCGGCCAAGCTGGTGGCGCTGTGCATGGCCAGCGGCCGGCCGCTCGCGGCGTTCGCGGTTGACGCGACGCCGCCGGAGCGACTGCCCGAGCGCATGCCGGCCGTTGTGTGCGTGCCGACCACGGCGGGAACGGGCAGCGACGTCAGCCGCGGCGCAGCCGTACACGCTGATGGCCGTCGCCTGGTCTTGCTTGGCAACGCCCTGATCCCCAGGGTGACCGTGTGCGATCCGCTGCTGACCCTGGCGCTGCCCGCCTCGCTCACCGCAGCCACGGCGGTCGACGCGCTCACGCATTGCATCGAAGGCTTTCTGTCTCCGCGCGGGGGCCCGCCGTTCGATGCCATCGCGCTCTGCGGCGTGAGGCGGATCGTCGAGTGGCTGCCCAAGTGCCTGGAGAAGCCCAATGATGTTCAGGCGCGCTCGGAGTTGATGATGGGCGCGCTCGAAGGCGGCATCTCGATGCCATTGGGCCTGGGGGTGATGCATGGCCTGGCCGTCCCGCTCGACGGCGCAGGCGTTCATCACGGGACCGTCGTGGGAATTCTGGCGCCGCACGTGCTCAACTTCTACGAGCACCACAGCGAGCCCAAGCTGGAGCGTCTGCGCGAGCTTTTGCATCTGCGTTCGCGAAAGGGGGCCGTGGCACACGCGATCACTCGCTTGCTGATGAACAGCGGCTTGCCATTGGCGCTGTCCGAAGCCGGGGTGACGCCCGACCTCGCCGATGCGGCGGTCCGGTTTGCGCCCACGTCCCCTTACCACGCGTCGAGTCCGATCCAGCCGACCACGCTGGAGTACGCGCAACTGATGTCGGAGGCCATGTGAGCGATGCCCATCCGTTGCTGCGCGCCAGCGGCCTGAGCGTGCGCTATGGCGACTTCGTGGCGGTGAATGGCGCGAGCTTCGAGGTCGCCCGCAACGAAGTCCACGCGCTGATCGGACCCAACGGCGCGGGGAAGACGACCTGCTTCAATGCGATCACGGGTTTCGTCAAACCCAGCTCGGGCGAGTTGATGTTTGATGGAGAGAACATCGCAGGACTGGCGCCGTGGCAGCGCGCACGCCGCGGGCTGATCCGTTCGTTCCAGATCTCGGCGATCTTTCCCGACCTGTGCGTGCTTGAGAACGTTGTCGCCGCGGTGGCTCGCCGAAAAGGGCAGACCGGGCGGATGTTCGGAGCGCGCGACGCCAGCGGCGCACTTGCCGACGAAGCCGCGTCGTACCTTGCGCGTGTCGGGCTGGCGGGTGAAGCAAAGAGCCGATCCGGTGCGCTCTCGTACGGGCAGAAGCGCGCCCTCGAACTTGCGACGACGCTTGCGATGCAGCCCGCCTTGATGTTGCTTGACGAACCGACGGCTGGCATGACCGACCACGACGTGCATCGCACGATCGACCTGCTCGCATCGATCGCGCAGGGGCAGACGATCCTGATGGTCGAGCACAACCTCAAGGTGGTCTCGCGTCTGTGCCACAGGATCACCGTGCTCCAGCGAGGCGAGGTGATCTCGCGCGGAAGCTACGAGGCCGTTTCGGCCGATCCGCGCGTCAGGGCCGCTTATCTCGGGAGGGCGGTTCGATGAGCGCCGTGCTGCAATTGCGCTCGTTGCAAGCGTGGTATGGCCCGAGCGTGGCCTTGCAAGGCGTGAACTTCGACGTGAACGACGGCGAGGTCGTCACGCTGCTCGGGCGCAACGGCGCCGGCAAGACCAGCACGCTGCGCGCCATCATGGGCCTGATCGAGGCGAATGGGTCGGTCCTCCACCAAGGAACGGAGCTGATCGGCGTGCCGTCGCACCTGATCGCACAGCGTGGCCTGGGCTATTGCCCTGAGGAACGGGCGGTGTTCAGTGCGTTGACCGTGCAAGAGAACCTGCGCTTGCCGCCGGTGGTGGCCGAAAGCGCCTTCACCGAAGAGCACATCTACGCCACGTTTCCGAGCCTGAAGCTGCGCCGCGCCGCCTACGGCGGACAGCTGTCCGGTGGCGAGCAGCAGATGCTGGCGATCGCACGCGTTCTGCGCGCCGGCAACCGTCTGCTTTTACTCGACGAGCCCAGCGAAGGGCTGGCCCCCGTGGTGGTTGATGCGATCCACGACACGCTCGAATCGTTGAAGACGATGGGCTACACGATCGTGCTGGTCGAGCAGAACCTGGACTTCGCGCTGTCGCTGGGCGACCGCCACTGCCTGATGGAGTCCGGGCGTGTCGTTGCCGAGCTGCGATCGGACGAAGTCCGAGACCAGTACGAGTCGCTGTCCGAGCGGCTGGGAGTCTGAAGCCATGGATGCATTTGCCAATCTCAACATCCAGATGATCGCCGGACAACTGCTGCTCGGCACCATCAATGGCGCGTTCTACGCCACGCTCAGCCTTGGGCTCAGCGTGGTGTTCGGCCTGCTCGGCCTGGTCAACTTCATGCATGGCGTGATGTACATGGTCGGCGCGTTTGGCGCCTGGTTGCTGCTCGAACGGCTCGGGCTGGGATACGCCTGGGCCATCGTGCTGGTACCGCTGTGCATGGCGGCGCTGGCGATGCCGATGGAGCGTTTCATCTTGCGCCGGCTGTACAAGATGGACCATCTGATCGGGCTGCTGGTGACGATCGGCCTGGCCATGGTGGTCGAGGCAGCGTTCCGCAACATCTTTTCCGCTTCCGGCCGTCCTTACCCGAACCCGATGCCCGGCGGCATCGAGGTGGGCGAGTTCTTCCTTCCGGCATACCGCCTGTGGGTCATCGTCGCGGCTGCGGCAGTCTGCCTGGGCACCTGGGCGCTGACCGAGCGGACTCGCTTTGGCGCGCAGTTGCGCGCGGCGATGGAGCGGCCCGACATCGTGCAGTCACTGGGCGTCGATGTTCCCCGCCTGCGCGCACTGACCTTCGCCGGCGGTGCTGCGCTGGCGGCATTCGCCGGCGTACTGGCTGCGCCGATCTATCAGGTGAGCCCGTCGATGGGCAACGGTCTGCTGGTGGTTGCCTTTGCCGTGGTGGTGATCGGCGGAATGGGGTCGGTGATGGGTTCGATCGTGATCGGCTTCGCGCTGGGTATCACCGAGTCGCTGGTGAAGCTGGTCTACCCGCAGGCGGCCGCGATCACGATCTTCGTCGTGATGATTGCGGTGCTGCTGCTGCGGCCACGTGGCTTGTTCGCGCGATGAGGTCGGAAATGAAACGTCTGCTGCCCTTCCTCGTCGCGCTCGTCTTCGTGGCGCTGCCGCTCGTGGCCTATCCGCTGTTCCTGATCAAGGCTCTGTGCTTCGTTCTGGCCGCATGCGCATTCAACCTGCTGCTGGGCGGCGTCGGGCTCTTGTCGCTCGGCCACGCCACCTTCTTCGGAGGTGCCTCCTATTTCTGCGGCTACCTGATGGCCAGTGCTGGTTGGCCGCCCGCGGTGGCCGTCGTTTGCGCCGTGGCTGCCACCGCCCTGGCCGGGATGGCATTCGGCTGGCTGTCGGTGCAGCGCCAGGGCATGTCGTTCTCGATGGTGACGCTCGCGCTCGCGCAGTTCGCGTACTTCGCTTTCTCTCAGGCCGGGTTCACCGGTGGCGATGACGGGCTACAGGGCGTGCCGCGCGCCACATGGCTTGGCCTGGACTTGCGCAGCGACCTGACCTTGTACTACGTGGTGCTGGCTGTCGTGGCCGTGTGCCTGGCCGTCTTGTACCGAGTCACCACCTCGCCATTCGGCTTGTCGATGCAACTCGTCAAAGGCAACGAGAACCGTGCGCTCTCGCTCGGCTACGACGTGAGATTCATCAAATGGCGCGTGTTCGTGCTGTCGGCGACGATGACCGGGATGGCCGGGGCTCTGAAGGTGAACGCCGTCCAGTTTGCGAGCCTCGGCGACATGCACTTCGAGATGTCCGGCGAGATTCTGATGATGGCCATCATTGGTGGCGCCGGCAGCATCGCCGGCGCGGCCCTGGGCGCCCTGTCGCTTGCCGCGCTGCATGAGTACTTCGCCGGCCTCGGCGGCTGGATCCAGGCGATCCAGGGCGCCGTGTTTGCGGTGGTGGTGCTGTTTTTCCCGGGGGGCCTGTTGGGGATCCTCCGGTCCATCGGCGCCGCACTGCGGCGCTACATCAGTGCCGCGCCAAAGCCGCGCGGTGACGCCATCAGGAGACAACCGTGAACTCAAGACACTCGAAGAAGGTATTGGCGTTGATCGCCGGCGCCGTTGCCGGCACCTTCGCGGCAGCCAGCGTATGGGCTGCAGGCGACGTCGTGCGAATCGGCGTACTGACCGACCTCACGAGCCCCGCGACCGATGTGACCGGCATTGCCGCCATCGAGGCGGTCAAGCTGGCGGTGGAAGACATGAAGGGCTCGGTCGCGGGAAAGCGCATCGAGGTGGTTTTCGCGGACTACCAGAACAAGCCCGACATCGGCGCCACCATCGCGCGGCGCTGGATCGACGAAGAGGGTGTTGACGTGATCACCGACGTGGCCAACTCGGCGGTCGCGATTGCGGTGAGCAACGTCGTGCGCGACAAGAACAAGGTGCTGCTGGCGGTGTCGCCTGCATCCACCGCGCTGACCGGCGAGAACTGCTCGCCCAATACCGTGCAATGGGTGCACGACAGCTGGGCCATGGCCTCCGCGGCGAAGGCCGCCGTGCAGGCCGGTGGCAAGAGCTGGTTCTTCCTCACTGCCGACTACACCCTCGGCTATGACCTCGAAAAGGTGGCGTCAGCCGCGGTGCTCGCCAGTGGCGGCACGGTGGTCGGCGGCGTCAAGCATCCGTTGGGGGCACCTGATTTCGCGTCTTATCTGTTGCAGGCGCAATCCTCGGGTGCGCAGGTCATCGGCGTGGCCAGTGCATTCGACGGCGTCAACATCATGAAGCAAGCTGCCGAGTTCGGTCTGACCCGCAACAAGCGGGTGAAGATGTTCATGCTGATCACGACCATCGGCGAGATCAACGGCGCCGGGCTGGATGTGACCAAGGGATTGCAACTCACGACGCCGTGGTACTGGGACCAGGATGACGCTTCCCGCGCGTTCACCAAGCGCCTTCAGGAACGCACCAAAGGCAAGGTGACCACTCAGCACCACGCGGGCAACTACTCCGCGGTCACCCACTACCTGAAGGCAGTCGCCGCGTTGAACGATGCCGGCGACGGCCGCAAGGTGGTAGAGAAGATGAAGGAAATGCCGACCAAGGACCCGCTCTACAAGGACGGCACCGTGCGGGCAGACGGCCGCAAGATCCACCCGATGCACCTGTACGAGGTCAAGGCGCCTGAGGAGTCGAAGTACAAGTACGACTATTTGCGCTACGTGCGCTCGGTGTCTGGCGACGAAGCCTTCCGGCCATTGGGCCTGGGTCAATGTCCGATGATCAAGAAGCCGGCCTGAGAGCGCGCCATGCAAGACGTTCTTGAGCAACTGAAGGCCGCGGCAGACCGTGCCGCTTGCATCGACATCACCGTTGAACTTTTCTTGGCACTCGACCGGTTCGAGCACCGTGCCTGTGTGGACCTGATGACGCCAGACGGCAGTTGGGATCGGCTCGGCACGCTCATTCGCGGGCGTGAGGCGGTGTTCGCGATGCTGGAGCAGCGCGTGCGTACCCGCCGCACCTGCCACGTGCTCACCAATTTGAAGGCGGCCTTGCCGGCGCCAGGCCGGGCGCGGGTGGAGTTTTTGCTTCAGACCTACGAAGGCTCGGCGGCGGAGCAGATGCCGGGTTCGGCGGAGCCACCCGTTGGCCGGCTCGTGTCCATCCGCCGCGGGATCGATGAGATGCAACTCTGCGCCGATGGCTGGCGCATCACGCACAAGGCCAGCGAAGCCGTCTTCAAGGGCATGCCTGCGCCGACACAGGCATTGGCGACACCATGACCGATATCCTGCACCTCAGCGAACGCGACGTCGTTGAATCCGTGACGCTCGAAGGCGCCATCGTCGCGCTGGAGGACATGCTGCGCACCCTGGCGCGGGGCGAAGCGCGCAATGTCGCCAAGACCTTTGCCACCTTTGGTGAAGGTGCCGCCATGCACGCGCTGGGCTCGCTGATGCCGATGCGGGGCTACTTGGGATTCAAGACCTGGGCCATCACGCCGCGCGGCGGCGGATCGATCTTCACCTTGTTTGACGCGAACACCGGCACGCTGCTTGCGCTGATCGAGGCGCGCGCCTTGGGGCAGTTGCGCACCTCGGCCATCACCGGCGTGGCAACTCGCTTGCTGAGTCCGCCTGATGCGCAGTCGCTCGCTTTGATCGGCACGGGCGCGCAGGCCATGTTGCAGCTGGCGGCTGTCGCGGCGGTTCGTCAATTGACCCGTGTGACGGTGTTCAGCCCGACGCCCCAGAAGCGGCGCCATTTCGCTGACGCCGCTGCCAAACGTTTTGGATTGAACGTCACCGCGGCGGACTCGGTTGCCGCAGCTGCCGATGGCGCCGAGATCGTCACGCTCATCACACGGGCGCGCGAGCCGTTCCTGGATGCCGGCATGCTTCTCCCGCGAGCCCATGTCAACGCGGTCGGCGCGATCCTGCCCACGCACGCAGAGTTCGCGCAGGATGTGTTCGACCGCACCGACGTCATCGCCGTCGACGACCTAGAGAACGCGCGTCGCGGTTCGCGCGAACTGATCGAGCGCAGTGGCGCTGCGGAACACGGCTGGAACGACGTGCGAACACTGGGCGACTTGCTGCTGGACGGCTTTGACAACGTGTCACCCCGGCGCGTGACGCTCTTCAAAGGCATGGGCATGGGGCTGTCCGATCTGGCCCTGGCCACGCTGGCCTATGAGAGTGCGCGAGCCCGCGGAACCGGGCGCTCGCTGCCGGCGCAGGAACGCATTCATCCGCTTGACGCGGCAAGCCGCATTGAGGTGCGCTGAAGCACCATGAACCCCGAACAAGGAGAAAACATGTCCTCACCTTACCGATTCGTCGACGCCAGCGGCGCCGCCGCGCGAGAACAGGACAAGTGGCGGGCAACGGTCGTGCCGCGCGAAGCGATCGACCTGGAGATCGAACGCCTCGCTGACATTGTCCGGCCTGCCAATGGACGCCGGGCCTCGCTCATCGTGCATCCATCCGCGGTGTCCCCCGGGCTGGGCCTTGCCCCCGGAATCGACGTCACGATCAACGTACTCAAGCCCGGCGAGACCACGGTGCCGCTGCGGCGCAATTCCACGATGGTTGAGATGTGCATCGCGGGTCAGGGCGTGGCCACCGTGGCCGGCCGGGACATCCGGGTGGCTCAGTTCGACGTCTGGAACACACCCGCGATGCAGGTTCACGCGTATCGCAACGATGGCCCTGGCCTGATGGTGCGCCTGTCGTACTCCAACGCGCCGCTGCTTGAAAAACTCGAGGTGCACTACGTTGAAGAGGACCCGCGCCCGGCCGCACGCCAGCCGGCCGCGCGGCCGGCTGGCGCGGTGCGCTCGCGCGATCTGGCCGGCAAGCTCCAGCTGACGGAAGAGGGCGCGTGGTTGCTCGGCTACGAGTACCTGATCGACATTGACGTGACCGAGTCGAAGGCCTTGCATTGGCCGTGGAAGCTCGTCGAGGAGCACCTGCCGAGCGTGCTGGACCTGTCCCCGGGCTATAACGGCCGCCGGCTGTATTGCCTCTACAACCCGGCGACGGGCCTGCGCAATGGCACCACCCACAGTTTCTTTGCGACCCTGTCGTGCTCGCCGCCGGGCAACAGGCACGTGCCGCACCGCCACAGTTCGTCGGCCATCAACTACTACTTCCGGGGGCACGGGCACAGCGTGGTCGACGGTGAGCGTCACGATTGGAAGAGCGGCGACCTGATGCTGTCTGCGCCGGGATGGGCTGCGCACTGCCACTTCACCGGCACCGAAGCGACGAGTGCGCTGACGATCCAGGACCATCCGCTGCAGATTGCCATGGAGTCGCTGATCTGGCAGGAGCGGATGAACGAGCCCATCCGTTCGTTGGGCAGCGAGGCGGGGTTCGACAGCAACCGTGCCGACCTGGCTCAGGTGCCCTGAGACCGGTTGCCGGCCTGGGCTACACAAACAAGATCACGGAGACACATCTTGAACATCGCTCGACTCTCGAAACTTGTGTTCGGCTTGGCCATGGTGGCGGTCGCCGCGGCGGCGGGAGCGTGGCCCGATAAGCCGCTGCGCGTCATCGTGCCGGCTGCGCCGGGTTCGGCGCCGGACGTCGCCATGCGTCTGGTTGGCAACAAGATTGGGCAACTGCTCGGCCAGAACGTGGTGGTCGACAACCGTGTCGGGGCGGGGGGCGTCGTTGCGATGCAGGCGTTCCAGGCCGTGAAGGACGACCACACCTTTCTCTTCGCGATCACCTCGACTTCATCGATCGCGCCGCTGACCATCCGCTCGGCGGTGTCCTTCGACTACATCCGGGATGTCCAGCCGGTGGTGCGGCTTGCGCAGACGCCGCTGATGATCGTTGCCAGCCCCCAGTCCGGCCTGAAGAGCCTTGCCGACGTGTTGAAGGCGGCTCGTGACAAGCCCGGGGCTTTGGTGTTCGCGACGCCCAGTCAGAGCACGCTCGGCAATCTGTCGGCGGCGTGGATCACTCAAGTCACGGGCGCCAGCTTCAACGTCGTGCCGTTCTCTCGCCCGGCAGGCAGCGTGGCTGCCGTGGTCAACGGCGATGCGTCGGTGTTCATTGACGGGATCTCGGTGGTGCTGCCGCTTGTCCGGAGCCATCGCTTGCAGCCGGTTGCGGTGCTGTCTGGCACCCAACTGCCTGGGCTTGAGGAATTTCCGCTCGGGCGCGACGCGGTCCCTGGCCTCGAAGTCGTCGGGCGCTTCGGCCTCGTGGCGAACAATGACATGCCGCGCCAGGTCGTCGACAAGATGGCCGGCGCGGCCGTCGCTGCCCTGGCAGATCCGGAGGTGGCGGCCAAGCTGACCGAACTGGGTCTGTACCCGCTGCCTGGAAATGCAGCCGAGTACAAGGCCACTTTGCTGGCGGAGGCGGAACTCTGGGGCAAGGTCGTTCGTTCCGCCGGTATCAAGCCTGAGTGACGGAGACGGCCTCTCAACATGCTCACGGACACCACACCGGCTGATCTGGCCCTGCGTCTTCAGGACGCACGTCGCACGCGCGTTCAGTTGCCTCATTTTTCTCAGGCGCACAGAGCGATGACCATCGGCGATAGCTACGCCATTCAGCGCGAATGGGTGAAGCTCGAACTCGAAGCGGGGCGGCGCATCGTGGGGCGAAAAATCGGCCTGACTTCGCGCGCCATGCAGCAGGCCTCGATGATCGACGAACCCGACACGGCACCGCTGTTCGACGACATGGTGTTCGCGCAAGGGGGTGACATTCCGTTCGACCGATTCATCGCGCCGCGTGTCGAGGTCGAACTGGCCTTCGTGCTCGGTCGAGCGCTGCGCGGCACCGGCGTGTCGATCTTCGAGGTGCTGGCTGCGACGGAGTACGTCGTGCCTGCGGTGGAAATCATTGATGCCCGCATCGAACAGTTCGATCGAGAGTCCCGCGCCCCGCGCAAGGTGCTCGACACGATTGCGGACATGGCCGCCAACGCCGGCCTCGTGCTCGGGGGCCGCCCCGTCAAACCGGACGCCGTCGACCTGCGCTGGGTCGGCGCGCTGCTGCACAAGAATGGCGTCATTGAAGAGACGGGCCTGGCGGCTGGCGTGCTGAACCATCCGGCCACCGGCGTTGCCTGGCTGGCGGGCCGGATCGCGCCGCAAGGCGAGCAGCTCAACGAGGGGGACATCGTTCTTGCCGGTTCGTTCACGCGACCAACGACGGCGGCTGCGGGAGACACTTTCCACGCCGACTACGGCCCGCTGGGCTCGATCGCGTTCAGGCTGGTCTGACATGAAGTACGCGAGTTACCTGAGCACCGATGGGCATTCAAGATTTGGCGCGCTTTCAGCGGACGGCCTGCGCCTGTCCGACCTGTCCACGCCGGGAGTCGGCGGCTTGCGAGAGGCCATGGCCGCCTGGGGCATGGCGGGCCTCGCGCAGCGCGCCGGCGAGGCCGACGCTTTCATTCCAGTCGAGTCGGTCCGCTGGCGTTTGCCGATCACGGATCCGGGCAAGCTGATATGCGTCGGACTGAACTACCGCACCCATGTGCACGAGGCGGCACGGGAGGCTCCCAACAAGTACCCGTCGCTGTTCGTTCGCTTCGCCGACTCGCTGGTGGGTCATGAAGAGTCGGTGCTGCTGCCTCGCGTCTCTTCACAGTTTGACTACGAGGCCGAGCTGGCCGTCATCATCGGCAGGCCCGTGCGCCATGCCACCGCTGAAGAGGCCCTGGCCAGCATCGCCGGCTATGCGTGCTTTGCCGAGAATTCCGTACGCGACTACCAGAAGCATGCCGCGCAGGTGACGCCTGGGAAGAACTTCCATGCCAGTGGCGCGTTCGGTCCCTGGATGACATCGGCCGACGAGGTCGGCGACCCCGGCACTTTGGAGATCATCGGGCGGCTCAACGGACAGGAGATGCAGCGCGACTCGACGGCGAATCTGATCTTCCCGATTGCCCAACTGCTCGCCTACATCAGTGAGTTCACGCCGCTCATGCCCGGTGATGTCATTGCCACGGGCACGCCCGCCGGCGTGGGGTCGGCACGCAAGCCTCCCGTCTTCATGGCGGCCGGGGATCTGTTCGAGGTCGAGATTGCGCGTGTGGGGTTGTTGCGAAACCGGGTTCGCGCGGAGGCGGACGCTCTTCCACAGAGGTTCACATGACTGTTCTGATCACTGGCGCGGGTATCGTCGGAAGCCAGATTGCCAGGCAGCTCGTCGAGCGCGGTGAGCGCCCCGTGCTGCTGGATCTGAACCCGAATGAAACGCTGCTTTCATCCGTGGTGCCTGCGGGGCGATTCGATCTCGTTCAGGGCGACGTGCGCGATTTCGCGGCGCTCCAGGGCATCGTGTCGCGCTGCGGCATCACTGCGGTGGCGCATAGCGCCGCGCTGCTGACCGGGCCGAGTCGCGAGAACCCCCGCTTGGCCGTGGAGGTCAATGTGGGCGGTGCTGTGAACATGCTCGAGCTGGCACGGCAACGCGCCGTTCGGCGCGTCGTGTTGTGCGGATCGACGACGATCACCTACCCGGCCTTCGACTCCTATGTCGACCGGCCGATTCCTGAAGACTTTGAGATGCGGGTGGTCTCGCAGGCGCCGAAGTCCTTCTACTCCGCAACGAAGCTGGCCGCGGAGTTCTTCACCCAGCTCTACCGGGCGCAGTGGGGGGCCGATGCCGTGGTGGTCCGCTATGGCGCCGTGCTCGGGGCGTGGGGTGGTGCCAACGTCGGCTTGGTTGCGCGCTTGCTCAGTGAACTGATCGAACCTGCCCTGCAAGGGCGCGAATCGGTCATTGATGACCCGGCGCTTCTGTGGGACGGGGTCGAAGAGTTCATCGATGCGCGCGACTGTGCCAGCGGCACGATCGCGGCGCTGGATGCCGCGGCATTGCCCGCGCCGGTCTACACCTTGTCCAGCGATCGAGGCTGGACCTTCGATCAGTTTTCCGAAGCCATCCGGGAGGTGTGCCCCGGCTTGCGGGTGCGCTGCGAAGCTGCACCGCAGGGCGGGTTCGCAAGATTCCCGCTGGTGCGTCATGCGACCTCGGATATCCGCGCCGCCGCGCGAGACCTCCGATGGACGCCGCAGTGGTCGCTTCGGGAATCGATCCGGCATGTGGCCGAAGTCTTGCGCGCACGAGACGAATCCCCGGATCGGCCACCGGCCGGTGCGTGATGGTGGGGCCGCCGAGGCGGCCACCCGGGCGGGGCGTCCCGCGCGTCGGCGCTTCACGGCCGTGAGCCAAGCCGGGTTGGCCGCGCCTCTGATTCATCACGCCCGTGATCGTGAGGCGCGGGTGGCGGCATGCTCCCGCGTTGAAGTCGACGATGTCCCGAGCCCTCCCGTTCAGAAGCGCTCGTTCTGCGGCCCCTTGAGCTTCAGCATGGCACGCGCCTCATCGGGTGTCGCCACGTCCAGCGACAAGGCTTCGATCACGGTACGGATGCGTTTGACTTGGTCCGCGTTGCTGCGCGCGAGTTGGCCGGGGCCATCCCACAAGGAGTCTTCGAGGCCGACACGCACGTTGCCGCCCATCGCCGCGGCCATGGTGGCGATCGGCATCTGGCTGCGACCGGCACCCAAGACCGACCACACATAGTCGTTGCCGAACAGGCGGTCTGCGGTGCGGCGCATGTTCATCAGGTCTTCGGGGTGCGTGCCGATGCCCCCGCGCAGGCCGAAGACGGTCTGAATCAACAGCGGCGCTTGAATCAGCTTGCGATCGAGAAAGTGGGCGGCGGTGTACAGGTGATTGGTGTCGTAGCACTCCGCCTCGAACCGCGTGCCGTTTGCCGAGCACGACTCCAGGATGTAGGCGATGTCGCGAAACGAGTTGCGGAAAACCAGGTCATCGCTTTCTTGCAGGTAGGGGCGCTCCCAGTCGTGCTTGAAGTCCTTGTACCGGTTGAGCATCTCGTACAGGCCGAAATTCATCGATCCCATGTTGAGCGAAGCCAGCTCGGGCGCGAACTCGACGGCAGGGCGCAGGCGCTCTTTGACCGGCATGGTGGGTGACCCGCCGGTGGTGATGTTGATCACCACGTCGCTGGCGGCGCGGATGCGCGGCAGGAATTCCTTGAAGAGCGCCGGGTCCTGAGACGGGCGGCCGTTCGCAGGATCGCGGGCATGCAGGTGAACGATGGCTGCACCGGCTTGCGCGGCTTCGATGGCCGCGGTGGCGATTTCCTCGGCGCTGATCGGCAGATGCGGTGACATCGATGGCGTGTGAATGGCGCCGGTCACCGCACAGGTGATGATGACTTTCTGGGACACAGTCTCTCCTTTGTCGATATATTTCAAAGACTATATGTTTTATCGATAAAAAGATACACTGGCGGCATTTCCAACTCCTCCTGGTCTGTCATGACGTCCATTGTTCGTTTCAAGAAAGCTTCTGGCGCCGCTTTGGGCGTGTGCATGGGTGATGAGGTGGTTGACCTCTCGATCGCTGCACCGGCATTGCCGACCGACATGTCGGAACTTCTGCAAGGCGGTGACGCCGCCGTGGCGGCTGCGCTTGACGCCGCACGCACCGCGACCCAGCGCGTGGCCCTGTCCAGCCTGCAACTGCTGCCGCCGTCGATGAAGGCCGGCAAGATCATCTGCTTGGGTCTGAATTACCACGACCACGCAGCGGAAGGCGGCAAGACCGCCCCGGAATTCCCGATGATCTTCTTCCGCTCGGCCACGTCGTTCGTGGCGCACGGCGAGCCGCTGGTCCGCCCCAAGATTTCCGATCAACTGGACTGGGAAGCCGAGCTGGTTGCATTCGTCGGCCGCCGCGCACGCCATGTCAGCGAAGCCGATGCGCTGTCGGTGATCGCAGGCTACTCGGTGTTCAACGACGGTTCGGTGCGTGACTACCAACGCAAGACCACGCAGTGGACGGTGGGCAAGAACTTTGACGGCACCGGCGGCTTCGGCCCGGCCTTCATTCCGGCCGACCAACTGCCCCCGGGCGCGACGGGTTTGAGCATCTCCACCCGGGTCAACGGCAAGGTCATGCAACAGGCCAACACCACAGACATGGTTTTCAGCGTCGCTCGCACGGTGGCGCTGCTTTCCCAATGCATGACGCTGGAACCCGGCGACTTGCTGGTGATGGGCACGCCTGCTGGCGTGGGCGTGGCTCGCAAGCCGCCCATCTTCATGGTGCCTGGCGACGTTTGTGAAGTGGAGATCGAACGCGTGGGCCTTCTGCGCAACCCGGTCGTCCAAGAAGCTTGACCCTCGCCATATGAGCACCGGCGCCCCGATGCGTTTGAGCTGTGGCTGCATCGACGTGCACACGCACGTCGTGCCGCTTGATTTCCCGGCGTACCTGGGGCGCCATGTGGGCGCGCGGTGGCCCACGATGGTGGATGCCAAGCCTTGCCATCGGCACGTGATGCTGCAGGGCAAGGTGTATCGCACGGTGTCGCACCAGGCTTGGGACGGAAATGTTCGCGCCGAGGACATGGCGCGCACCAGCGTGGACCGCCAGGTGCTTTCGCCGATGCCCGAGCTGTTGTCGTACTGGCTGGAAGGCGAAGACGGCGCGGTGATGTGCCAGTTCCTGAATGAATCGATCGCGGGCATGGTCGCCGACGCACCGGATCGCTTTCACGGCTTGGGTGCCGTGCCGCTGCAAGATGTCGATCGCGCCATTGCCACGCTCGACCACGCCTGCCACGTCTTGAAGCTTTCGGGCGTGGAGATCGGCAGCAACATCAACGGCGTGTCCATCGGCGACGCCCGCTTCCGGCCCTTTTTCGAAGCCGCTGCGGCCTGGGGGGCGGCGATCTTCGTTCACCCCATGCGGCCGGCAGGGATGGACCGCATGGTCGGCCCGCCCTTGTTCGAGCAGGCCTTGGGATTCCCGGGCGAGATCGGGCTGGCCGCCGTTTCCATGATCACCGGCGGCACGCTGGCTGCGCTGCCCGATTTGAGAATCGCATTCAGCCATGGCGGCGGATCCTTGCAGGTGCTGATTCCGCGTTTGCAGCAAGTCTGGGAGTGCCGCGCCGACGTGCGCGAGGCCTTGGCCGAGGCGCCCCGGGATGCGGCCCGCCGCATGTACTACGACGATCTGCTGTACGACGCCACGGCCATCGAGGCCTTGATCCGGTTGGCCGGCCCGACGCAAGTCATGGTGGGAACGGACTACCCGTTCGCCATCATGGACCGGGAACCGATGGCCCGTGTGAACGAGTTGTCGGTCGACGACGAGACGAAGCAGCTTCTGCGGTCAGGCAATGCCCGCAGGTGGCTGGGGCTTGAACAGGCTCTAGGATTGGCTTCCGCTTAACTGTTCCCCGGCCTTTCTGTGAAACCCGATCTCACCTTGGCTCAGGAAATTGAACAAGCCGAGGCGCGAGGCGTCACGCGCACCTCGAGCGTGTACGCCATGCTGCGCCGAGACATCGTTCGAGGGCGGGTCGCCTCGGGCGAGAAGCTGCGCATCGAGGCGCTGGCCGAGCGCTACGGTGTGGGCCAAACGCCCATCCGTGAAGCCTTGAACCGTCTGACCTCCGAAGAACTGGTGGTTCAGCAAGAAAATCGCGGCTTTCGCGTTCCGCCGCTGAGCCGGGACGATCTCCTCGAACTCACCCGAACCCGCGAGTGGGTCACCGAGATCGCCTTGCGCGAAGCCATCGCCCATGGCGACCCCGCGTGGGAAGAGGGCATCGTGCTGGCATTTCACCGCCTGTCTCGCACGCCGCATCGCGCGAAGGCCGATCCGCAGAGCGTGACCCCCGAGTGGGAAACGCAGCACCGCAGCTTCCACCACGCGCTCATTGCCGCCTGCCCGTCGCGCCAGCTGCTGGAGTTCTCCGACCGTCTCTTTGACGCCGCCGACCGCTACCGCCACCTCGCGAGCAGCCAGGCGGTGGCGCCCCGAGACGTGATGCACGAGCATCGCGAGATCATGGAGGCCGCCCTCGCACACCGCACGGTAGATGCGATCGCGCTGCTGAACCAGCACACCCGCCTCACCACCGAGACCCTGCTGCGGCAGTTGGGCGAGGCCAGGGACGCGCCGGCCTGAGTACCCCGGGCTTGTCGCACAATCGCGGACTTGACTGCGATGCGACCATGGCCAAACAACTCATGCTGTCCGACTCGGTGAGCGGCGGCACTTCTCGCACTTTTGAAGACATTGCCCGGCGGGTGCGGGCCGACGTATCGAGCGGCCGCCTGAAGCCGGGCGACAAGCTTCCGCCCGAGCGCCAGTTGGCCGAGCAGCTCGGCGTGGGCCGCAATGCGCTGCGCGAAGCGCTTCGCAGCCTGGAGAACGCGGGGGTCGTCGAGTTGCGCAAGGGGCGCGGCGGCGGCGCCTTCATCCTCCCTCACGATGCGACCCGCATCACACACGCCATGCAGGATCTGCACGACGTGGGTTCCTTCTCTTTGAGCGAGCTGACCGAAGCGCGCATCACGGTGGTGATGCAGATCGTGCAACTGGCGTGCGAGCGCGCCACGGAAGAAGATTTCGAGGCCTTGGCGCAGAACATCCGCGAGATGGAAGCCTTCAAGCGGGCAGGCCAGATGGACGAGCGTGCGCTGCGCGTGACCGATTTCTACCGGATCCTGGCGCAATCCACCGGCAACCGCGTGCTGGTTTTGCTGGATTCCTCGCTCACCGAAATCATCCGGCGCTTTGTCGACTTGGCGTGGCAGGGTGGCAATCCGCAACTCTTGACCCTGGGGGCGTCGCGACGACGCTTCCTGAAGCATTTGCGAGCGCGCGATGCGGTCATGGCGAGCCAAGAGCTGAACCGGCAGTTGCTGGATCTGCACGAAACCTTGGCACGCACCTTGCCGCCAGCCGCGAAGGCGCCCGCCGAGGCGGCTCGCCGGCGTGACACCGCCTGAGCCTGCGGCGTTCGCGCCAGCCCCCGCTCTCCCGCTGTCTCCCACGCTGCGCAGATCCACCGCAGCGAGGTAGTTCCTAGGCGTTTCTCCTAGGGTACAAGGCGCTCGTTTGCCGATTAAATGGTGCTACCATTGCGCCGAACCATTAATTGGTAGGACCATTTAGGAGATGCAGATGGATGGCACAGCCGGCCTGGCGGGAGTGATCGTCGACGACCGTCAACGTGGATTGTTCAAAGTCGACCGGCGTGTGTTCGTCGACCCGGAGATCTTCGAGCGCGAGCGCAAGTTGGTCTTCGATCGCTGCTGGCTGTATGTCGGCCACGAATCGGAGATTGTGAAAGCTGGCGACTACGTCACGCGCCGCGTGGGCGGCCGGCCGCTCATCATGGCCCGCGACGCAGACGGGCAGGTGAACGTGTTCTTCAATACCTGCCCGCACCGCGGGAACATCGTGTGCCGGGAGAAGTCGGGCAACACGCGTGCGTTCACGTGCTTCTATCACGGGTGGACCTTCGATCCGAAGGGCGCCTTGATCGGGGTGCCCGGCGACGATGCGTACACGCCGGCATTCGATCGCAACGACCATGGCTTGCCGCGCGTGCAGCGGATGGAAAACTACCGCGGGCTCGTCTTCGTGTGCTTCGATCCGAATGCTGTCGATCTGGTCACGTACTTCGGTGAGCAGGCCCGGGAACAGATCGACCACATCATCGATTCCGCGGCGGCGGACGTGGAGGTGGTTCGCGGCGAGCAGAACTACAGCATGCGGGCGAACTGGAAGTTGCTGGTCGAGAACAGCATCGACGGCTACCACGGGCTGCCCACGCACCAGCGCTTCTTCCGCAAGTACCTTCCCGACATGGGCATTCAGTCGAACGTCGCGGTGCTGTCGAGCGATCAGAGCGCGGGGCGTTCGCTGGGCAACGGCCACGCGGTGACCGAAAAGCCGAAGCACAACACGGCCCTGGTCGCCGGCGCTGCAGACGAACTCGGCGCGCAGCGCAAGATCATCGATGAGCGTTTGGGCAAGGAGCGCGCGCATCGCGCCGCCGACTTCGACCGCAACGTCTTCATCTTCCCCAACCTGATCTTGATCTCGACGTGGCGCACGGTGCGAACGTTCTACCCGATCTCGCCCGACTACATGGAAGTGGAGGCGTGGGCCTTGATGCCCAAGGGCGAAAGCCCGGAACTGCGCCAGAAGCGCTTCCGCAACTTCATCTCCTTCCTGGGCCCGGCGGGCTTCGGAACGCCGGACGACGTGAATGCCCTGGAGGGGTGCCAACGCGGCTTTGCCGCCGGCGACGGCGCCGCGTGGTCGGACATCTCGCGCGGTATGCACCGCGAGCGGGCCATGGCGACGGACGAGCTGCAGATGCGCGCGTTCTGGCGTCATTGGCACGGCTTGATGCAAGAGCGTCAGCCACCGTTCAACTGTGACGACAGTGCTGTGGAAGCACAGCCTTCCCAGGCCTGAAAGCGAGGATCGGCGTGAAATTTGCAGATATCACTGAGCGTGACGTAGAGCGTTTGTTGATCAAGGAAGCGCGTTTGCTGGATGGCTGGTTGCTCAAAGAGTGGATGGAACTGCTGACCGACGACGTGCAGTACTTCATTCCTTCATTGGATTCCCCTGATTCCAGCCACGAAACTGCCTTGTTCATGGTGTCCGACAGCAGCGTCATGCTGCGCTCGCGTGTCGAGCAGCTGCTCGGCCGCACGGCGTGGGTGGAGAACCCGCGCTCGCGCACCCGGCGCTTGATCAGCAACGTGGAGATCCTGGAAGCTGACGCCCAAGCCGAATCCCTGCGTATTGCGGCGAACTTCGCGGTCTGGCGCTTCCAGCATGAGATGACGGATGTGTACGTGGGTCGCTATACACACCAGCTGGCGTGGTCGCAAGGTGAGCTGCGCATTCGAGAACGGCGTGCCGTCCTCGACATGCAGACGCTGCGTCCCCATGGGAAGCTGAGCTTCATTCTTTGACCGGCGTTTCGCGCCTCACACACTTCAGTAAGGAGACAAAAATGTTCAATCGTGCGATGGCCTTGGCGGCCTTGACCTTGACGCTGGCACATGGGGCTCAGGCCTCTGACCTGCCCAACGGCCCCGTGAAAATCGTGGTGCCGGTGGCCGCTGGCGGCGGCTTGGATGTGGTGGTCCGGGTGCTCGGGCAGCGGTTGTCGGAGCGCTGGAAGCAACCCGTGATCGTGGACAACCGCCCCGGCGCGGGCGGCACCATCGGCGCCTTGGCCGTGGCCAAGTCGGCGCCGGATGGGTTGACCCTGCTGGCGGCCCAAGACCAGGTCATGGTGGCCAACCGCTTCCTCTACAAATCGCTGCCGTACGACCCGGACAAAAGCTTCGCGCCGGTGGCGATGATGGTGCAGGCGAATCAGTTCGTCATCGCCACGCCCCAGGTTCCGGTCAGCGACCTGCGCGAGCTGATCGCGCTGGCGAGCCGCGAGAAAGGCAAGCTGACCTACGGTTCATACGGCAACGGCAGCACGCCCCATCTGGCATTCGAGACGCTCAACAAGCGCGAAAAGCTCGACATCCTTCATGTGCCTTACAAAGGCGTGGCACCCGTGTTGAGTGCCATGCTGGGCAACGAGGTTCAGCTGTCCGTGGCCAGCGCAGCAATTGCCGGCGCCCAGATTTCCGCCGGCAAGATCAAGCCCTTGGCCATCGCGAGCAAAGAGCGCGACCCGTCGTTCCCGGAGGTCAAGACCACCGCGGAACTGGGTGTGCCCTATCTGCAAGTGTCGATCTGGCACAGCCTGTTCGCGCCGGCCGGCACCCCGCCGGCGATGGTGAACGCCATTGCCCGCGATGTGCGCGAGATCCTCAAGGATCCTGCGGTGGCGAAGCAACTGGCCGGCTTCCAGATTCTGGACGGAGGCCCGCAGGAGCTGGCCAATCGCAATCGCGAAGAAGTGGCGCGGACAAAAGAGATGGTCGAGAACGCCGGCGTGCAGCCGGAGTGAGCGAAGGAGTTCAGGGCCATGCGATACGACAAGCTGGGATATGTGGCGCTCAACGTGAGCGACGTGGCGCGTTCGCGAGAGTTCTACGAGAAGATGGTGGGGCTCCAGTACAGCGGGAGCAATGACAACGGGCATGCGTTCCTGCGTTGCAGCTTGGACCATCACAACATCGTGCTGTGCCCGTCGGATCGGCCCGGGCTGAAACGCATCGGCGTCGAGATGCAGGACGAGGCGGCGCTCGACGAACTGAGCGGCCACCTGGGCCGGCATGGCGTGAAGGTTTCGGAGGTGCCTCAGGCCGAGTGCGTGGCATGGCATCAAGGCCGCACACTTCGCGTCAGCGATCCGTACAGCCGGGCGATCTTCGAGTTCTACAGCACGATTCGCCAGTACGGCGGGCAGCCGTTCGTGCCGACGGTGACCAAGATCCAGCGCATCGGGCACGTCGTCATGAAAACGCCCGACTTCCACGAAGCGTGCAAGTTCTGGACCGACGTGCTGGAGTTCAAGGTGTCGGACCAGGTGGGCGACGCCGTGTGCTTCATGCGCTTCCATCCAAACCCGTATCACCACGGCATCGGCGTGGCGCAAGGCAAGGCGCCGTTGCTGCATCACGTGAACTTCATGGTCACCGAGGTGGACGACATCGGGCGCGCGATCTCCCGCTTCCAGCGCGAGAACGTGCCCATCGTGAACGGGCCCGGGCGCCACCCGGCGTCGGGCAGCATGTTCCTGTACTTCCTCGATCCGGACGGCATCACGCTCGAGTACAGCTTCGGCATGGAAGAGTTCCCTGCGGAAGGGGCGCGCAAGCCCCGCGTGTTCGAGCCGATTCCGGAATCGTTCGACTATTGGCGCAGCTTCCTCGACCCGCGCAAGGCCACCGTCGGTGAAATCGAACAGGAAACCTGACATGACCGAACGTTTTCCCGCCATTGCATTGCAGGACATGACCGAAGCGCAGCGGGTGGTGCGCGATGAAATCTGCGCCGGCCCGCGCGGCGACCTCATCGGCCCGTTCCTGGTGTTGCTTCACGCCCCCGGCCTGGAAACCTGCATTCACCGCGTCGGCGAGTACCTGCGCTTCGGGTGCACGTTGCCCAAAGACGTGATCGAGCTGGTGGTGCTGGTCACCGCGCACCGCTGGAAGTGCCACTTCGAATGGGTGATTCATGCGCCCATCGGCCTGAGCAAGGGCCTGTCCGAGGACACCGTCCGCAGCCTGCGCGAAGGGCAGCGCCCCGCGTCGATGACGCCGGCACAGGCTGCCGCCTGGCATGTGGCCACCGATGTGCATCGCAACGGCGAAGCCAGCGACGCCGCCTTTGACGCCGCCAACCAGCACTTCGGCCGCGAGGGCGTGCTGGAACTGGTCGGCCTGTGCGGGTATTACTCCACCCTCGCGATGATTCTCAACACCGCTCGCTTCATGCCGCCGGAAGGGCCGGTGTGGGAGCGCGATGCGCCGTCCGGCGCAAAAGGATGACGGCCATGGCAAGTTCCCAGAATCCTTCCGACGCCTTTGCCCTGAAGACGGATTGCCGGCGGTTCGAGCAGCAGGTCGCCATCGTCACCGGCAGTGCCCAGGGCCTGGGCCGCGTGATCGCGCGGCGCATCGCCGAAGAGGGCGGGCGCGTCGTCATTGCCGACATCCAGGGCGACAACGCCGAGCGCACGGCACGTTTGCTGGCGGAGGAAACCGGTGTCGAGACGATGGCCTTCGCAGGCGATCTGAGCGAGGCGGGCGTGGCCGACGAGATGGTCGAAGCCGTGCTCGGCAAGTTCGGGCGCATCGATGCGCTGGTCAACAACGCGGCCGCCCTGATCCGGCTCAAGCTGGTCGACATGTCGGAAGAGCTTCTGCAAAAAGGCGTTCAGTGGAATGTGTGGAACACGCTGCGCTGCTGCAAGGCGGTGCTGCCTCACATGACGCAGGCGAAGTACGGGCGCATCGTGAACATCGGCGGCGAGGCATGGCGCACGGGTTTCCCGTACCACACCATCCTCGCCGGCGTGGGCAAGGGTTCCATGGTCGGTTTGACGGTCACGCTCGCGGGTGAAACCTTGCGAGACGGCATCACGGTCAATTGCGTGTCGCCCGGCGGCATCGACAGCGCGGCCGATGGCGACCCCGCACGCCCGGCGCAAAGTTTCCGCGACCCCTCGTGGAACCCGCCGGAGGTGGTGAAGTCGATGGCGGAGGCCGCCGCGGCGCGCGCCAGCGTCGGCATCGGGCGCGTCTCTCACCCCACGGAAGTGGCGGCTGCCGTTGCGTTCTTCGCCTCGAAGGAAGCGTCGTACGTGACGGGGCAGCACATCGGTGTGAGCGGCGGCATGGCGATGCTGTAGCGCGGCTGGCATCCGCGCCGAGCGGACGCGAAGGTCAGGGCCGGCCGGCCACGGGCAGCAGCGCGCCGTTGATCGCGCGCGACGCGTCCGAGAGCAGGAACGCGACCACATCGGCGATGTGGCTCGGCGGCACCCAGCTGCTGAAGTCGGCGTCGGGCATGTCCTGGCGGTTGCGGGGTGTGTCGATGACGGTGGGCAGCACCGCGTTCACGTTGATGCGCCGCGGCTTCAGCTCTTCGGCGAGCGCTTCGGTGAAACGCGCCACCGCGGCCTTGGACGCCGTGTATGGGCCCATGCCCGCGGCCGCCTTGCCGGCCGCGGCAGCGCCGATGTTGACGATGCGCCCATGCCCGTCGCCGGGCAGAAATGGCAGAACGGCCTTGGAAGCCGTGACCGCGGTCATCAGGTTGATGCGGAACATGAACTCCCAGGTCTGGGCCGTGCTGTCTTCGAGCGTCTTGTAGTCGAAGCCGCCCGCCGTGTTGACCAGCGCGTCGATGCGCCCGAATCGGGCGTGCGCTTGCGCGATGGCCGAACTCACGGCATCGAGCGAGGTGAGGTCGACGCGGTCGCCGGCGAGCCGATCGGCCGCGGCCTGCCCCATGGCGGCAGGCGCCTCGCGGTCCAGCAGCACGACGCGGCCGCCGAGCGCGAGCACGGTCTGTGTCAGCGCTTGCCCGAGCTGTCCGGCAGCCCCCGTGATGACGACCACTTTTCCTTCAAGTTGCACGGTGGGCCTCCAAACAGAAGTGAGCGGGTGTGACGCGGTTGGGGACAGTGTGCGCCGCGCCGACGCACGGCGGGCGGCTCAGATCGGGCTGATCGACCTGATTTTCGGCGGCATGGTCGACGGCCGCCGGGCGGGCGCCTGGGACAGCGCGTCGATGAGCTGCGGGCGGGTCTGCGCCGGCTCGATGACGTCGTCGATCCCAAAGCCTTCGGCTGCATTCAAGGCACTGACTCGGGAGCGAATGTCATCGATGATGTCCTGGCGCGCCTGCTGCGGGTCCGCGGCGTCGACGAACTGCTTGCGGTACGCCACGTCCACCGAGCCTTCGATCGACATGGCGCAGATCTCGGCTGTCGGCCACGCGAGGCAGATGTCGGCATCGAAGCCGCGCCCGCCGCACATGGCGACGTAGCCAAGCCCATAGCCCTTGCGCAGGATCACGGACATCCGCGGCACGGTGGCGTGGCCGAGTTCGAAGAGCAGCTTGGCGCTTCGGCGGCCCAGCAGGCTGCGTTCGGCCTGGGAGCCGATCGACATGCCGGGGATGTCGATCAGGTAGATCAGCGGCAGGCCGTAGGCGTCGCACAGTGCAATGAAGTGAGCGGCCTTCTCCGCGGCCGCCGCGTCCAGCATGCCGCCCATGACCAGCGGCTGGTTGGCAATGAAGCCCACGGGTTGTCCTGCCAGGCGCGCGAGCGTGGTCACGATGTTCGAGCCGAAGGTGGGCTTGATTTCGAAGCACGATCCGATGTCCGCCAAGGTGTCCACCACGCGCCGCATGTCGTACGACTTGCGGGTGTTGGCCGGCACCAGGGCCTGCAACACGGCGCCGTCGCCGCCCTCGAACGCCGCGCTTCTCGGGGCGGCAAGCCCCGCGTTGGACGGCAGGAACGACAAGAACCGGCGCAGGCTGGCGATGGCGTCTTCCTCGGAGTCGACACCGAGGTCGGCCAGGCCGTAGCGGTCGACTTGCAGATCGGCGCCACCGAGCGCCTGGGCGCTGATCTGCTCGCCCGTTCCCGCGCGGACAAGCGCGGGGCCCGCCAGGCCCATCTCCGACTTCCCCCGGACCATGACGACAAAATCCGCCATGCCGCAATTGTTGGTGTTGGCGGCAAATCCGGACCCCAGCACGGCCGCCACGACCGGCACCCAGCCGGAGAGGCGGGCGAACTCCTGAAACGCCGGCGTGGAAGCCGCGAAGTGGCGTGAGTTCTGGCCGTCCTGGATGCGATGGCCGCCGCCGTCCAGCAGCATCACGAAGGGCAGGCCGTTGGTTCGTGACCGCGCCATCGCCTTCAGCATCTTCAAGCGGCCGAGTGGCCCGGTGCTGCCGCCGAACACGCTGAAGTCTTGCGCCATCACCATCACCGGCCGGCCATCGACGCGCGCAGATCCCACCACCAGCCCGTCGGCCGGCGCCTCGGCGCCCCCTTCGTTGTGGATGAGGCCGCCGATCTCGACAAAGCTGTGTGCGTCCGACAGCAACGCAATGCGTTCCCGGGCGGTCAAGGCGCCGCGTGCGCGTTGCTTGTCCTTCGCATGCGGGCGGTTCACATCGAGCAAGGCTTCCTGGCGCCGAACCAGCGCTTCAAGCTGTTGCTGGGCCGCGTCGTCATGGTCTTGTGCGCCGGCATCCGCCGCCTGGCCGTGCCCGCTCAAACTGCGGGGTTCGAGGAACAGCAAGGCCGCACCCGGGGTGAGCGAGTCGCCGGGGGCCGCCACCAGCGAATGCACCAGCCCCGTTTCGTCCGCGGTCACGGTGTGCTCCATCTTCATGGCTTCGATCACCGCAATCGGCTGTCCCGCCCGAACCTCGTCTGCGGCCGATGCGAGCAAGCGGACAAGCCGGCCTCCCATCGGTGTGCCCAAGGCGATGCAGCCTGCGGGGCTGTCGGGCGAGTGCGCCGGCTGATCGTTTCCGGGGGCCGGCGTGGTACTTCTTGCCGGGGCCGCGTGGCGGCGAGGGTGGCGATCGGTGGGCTGGAAGAGCCGCGCGCCCTGGGTTTCAATGAAGAGCGTGTGGAGGCGGCCTGCTTCGATGTCAGGGTGGGTGAGCAGGTTCTGGAGCGTGCCGATGCTGGTGTCCAGGCCTTCGATGCGGAACTCGCACAGGGCGCGATAGGCGCGCCGCAGCAGCTCGGCGTGATGGCCGGACGGGACATGAACCACGAGCTTGGCGAGCAGAGAGTCGAAGCTGGATGGCGGCGTGTAGCCGGTGTGCGCGAAGGTGTCCAGCCGCACGCCGGCCCCGCCCGGGGGATCGAATGCGGTCAAGGTGCCGCTGCTGGGCAGTGCGCGCCCTTGTTCGTCGATTCGCTCCATGTTGATGCGAAGCTGGACAGCCGCGCCGTGCATCGGGGGCACATCCGCTTGTTCGAGTCGAAGCGACTTGAGCGTGGCGCCGGCGGCGAGCTGGAACTGCGTCTTCACCAGGTCGATGCCGGTCACCTCCTCGGTGACGGTGTGCTCCACCTGCAAGCGGGGATTGGCTTCGATGAACACGAAGCGGTCCTGAGGGTCGACGAGGAACTCGAAGGTGCACAGCGTGTGCACGCGCGCTGCGCGTGCAAGCGACAGTGCCGCGCGGGTCAGCCGATCGCGCAGTGCGGGGGCGATGCCAGGCGCCGGGGCGAACTCGACCAGTTTTTGCCGCCTGCGTTGCAGGCTGCATTCGCGCTCGTACAGATGCGTCACGTGGCCGGCCGTGTCGCCGATGACCTGCACCTCGATGTGGCGCGCCGGGTTCACCATCTCTTCGACATACACGTTGTCGAGCCCGAAGGCGGCCTTGGCTTCGGTGCGCGCGCTGGTGTACGCTTCTTGCAAGGCAGCGGGTGAGTCGGCGGTCCGTATGCCGCGGCCGCCGCCGCCCGACACCGCCTTGACCATGATCTTCCCGTGGGCCCCCAGCGATGCCATGAACGCCTGCGCCTGCGCCAGCGAGGTGGGCTTGAACAGGCCTCGCGGCACGGGAATCTCGAGTTCGTCGGCCAGGCGTCGCGCCGCCACCTTGTCGCCGAACAGGTCGAGCACTTCCGGGGACGGCCCGACAAAGGTGAGCCCGGCTTCGGCGCAGCGCCGTGCCAGTGCGGAGTTCTCGCTGAGAAAGCCGTAGCCGGGGTGCAAGGCGTCGCAACCGGTGCGCAGCGCGGCGTTCACCACCGATTCAATGTCGAGATAGGCGGCCGTGCCGTGGCCGGGCAATTCCACGTCCTCGTCACAGTGCCGGCGATGCACGGAGTCCTGGTCGTCGCGCGCGTAGACGGCGACGCTGCGCATGTCCAGCTCGGCGGCGGCGCGGGCGATCCGCACCGCGACCTCGCCCCGGTTGGCAATGAGGACCTTCTTCAAGGAGACTTCCATGCAGGCAATGAATGGTGAACAGGGTGGAGGGGTCAAGCCGCTGGCCCGGCCGGCGTCACGAGGTGGCGCGAAGGGATTCCAGCAGGGACGGATCGATGCCCCACGCTTGCAGAATCTCTTGCGGGTCGGCCTGCCTGGGGGCTGTCGGCCGCGGGGCGGGGGTGCGGGAAAAGCGAGGGGCGGGCGCCGGCTGAACCACGCCGTCGACCTCAACGAATGTGCCGCGTGCGAGGTTGTGCGCATGGCGCGGCGCTTCGTGCCAATCGAGGACGGGGGCAAAGCAGGTGTCCGTGCCTTCCAGGAGCGTGCACCACTCGTCGCGTGTGCGTGTGAGAAAGACGTCGGCCAGACGCATCTTCAACAGCGGCCAACGCGTCCGGTCCATCTGCTGATCGAAGAGCGGATCGTCGATGCCGCACAGCTCGCGCAGCAGGGCATAGAACTGCGGCTCGATCGCGCCGATGGAGATGAAGCCGCCATCCGCGCACGCGTAGGTGTCGTAGAAATGCGCTCCGCCGTCGATGAGGTTCTCCCCGCGCTGTGCCGTGAAGCGGCCACTGGCGACACCGCCGTACATCGTGGCCGCGAGCAAGGCGGCGCCGTCGGTCATGGCCGCATCGACCACCTGGCCCTTCCCGGACCGCGCTGCTTCGTGCAATGCGGCGAGCATGCCGACCGCCAGCAGCATGGCGCCGCCGCCGTAGTCACCGATGAGATTGAGCGGTGGAACCGGCTTCTCGTCGGCACGCCCGATGGCATGCAGCACGCCCGATAGCGCGACGTAGTTGATGTCGTGCCCCGCCGCGTGCGCGAGGGGCCCGGTTTGGCCCCAGCCGGTCATGCGGCCGTACACCAGCTTGGGATTTCGCGCCATGCAATGCTCGGGGCCCAAGCCCAGGCGCTCCATCACGCCGGGCCGGAATCCTTCGACCTGGGCATCGGCCTGGGCCACCAATGCCAGCACCATCTCGGCGGTGCCCGGGTTCTTCAGGTCGACCGCCACGCTGGGCCGGTTGCGCGCCGTGACGTCGGAGGGGTGAACCGCCGCACCCGGGCGAGCGAGGCGCACCACCTGCGCACCCAGGTCTGCCAGCACCATGCTGCAGAACGGCGCCGGACCCAGTCCGCCAAGCTCAACGATCTTCAAACCGTTCAAAGGGCCTAACATTTCCTGTGCTTTTCCTTCACCATCCGAGTTTTGCGAGGATCGGGCGGGAGGGCTCGGGTGTCATCGTCCGAACCGACGTTTTTTCAATCGGCACACAGCGTCATGATTCGGCGTTCTCACGGTACTTCGCAATGTCATCATCGAATCACCCCTTTCCCTTGAAGGCGGCGGGCGCCGGCTCGCCGGCACGAGGAGCGGTGGTCTCCACGAAGATCTCGCCGCCCGGCAGCGCCGGAACGGTGGTGCGGCGATCGGCGCTTGCCGACAGCATCGCCGCCAGGGACTCGGCGCGCGTGGTGCTGGTTCGCGCGCCCGCCGGATTCGGCAAGACGATGGTGATGCTGCAAGGCTATGAGCTGCTGCGCTCGTCGGGGATGGCGACCGGCTGGGTGAATCTCGATGCGGCCGACAACGACGTGCCTCGCTTCATCAGCGTGTTGTCGGAGTGCGTGCGGGAGATGCACATCGGGGACGATGCGCTTCCTTCCAGCGGTCTCGATGCGCTGGAGATCTTGACGCGTTCGAGCATGCCGTTCGCCTTGTTCCTGGACGATCTCGAAGGGGTCCAGTCGCCCGCCGTGCTGGGCCTCATTCGCGAGATCATCGAGCGCCTGCCACGCGGTGGCAAGCTGGTGATCGGCTCGCGCAGCCTGCCCGACCTGGGCCTGGGGCGCCTGCGCGCGCGCGGGCAGATGGTGGAGATCGATGCCAATGCGCTGCGGTTCACGCTCGACGAAGCCGACCAGTACCTGCGGTTGCGCGGCCATGCGAACCTGCCCCCCGAGGCGGTGACGCAGCTGCATGGCAAGACCGAGGGCTGGATCACGGCACTGTGGCTGGCCTCGGTGGTGCTGCAGCGGCACCGCGACGACAGCCGCTTCATCGACCGGTTCTCGGGTTCGAGCCAAGCCATCGCCGAGTATCTGGCCGACGATGTCTTGGTCAACCAGCCCGCCGATGTGCGCGAGTTTCTTCTGCGCACCAGCATTCTTCGCCACCTCAGCGCACCTCTGTGCCAGGCGCTCATTCCGGGCATTGACGCCGCGGCGATGCTGGAGCGATTGATCAGCGAGAACGTGTTCCTGTCGCCCATCGAGAGCGATGACCGCGCCTACCGTTACCACAGCCTTTTTTCGGCGTTCTTGCGCAGCCAGCTGATCCGGCAGTACCCCGGCGAGATTCAGCGCCTGCATCTCGCCGCGTCGAAGTGGTTCGAGTCGGCGGGCCGCCCGGTGCCGGCGATTGATCATGCAATCGAAGCGCACGATTTCGAGCGCGCCTTGACCTTGCTCGACGAAAGCGCAGAGCGGTTCCTGGAAGAAGGGCGCATGCGCCTGTTGGCGCGCTGGTTCGAAGCATTGGGCCCGCAGCAAGTGGCTCGATTTCCCTGGATGCAGCTGGTGGCGGTGTGGGCGCTGTGCTTCACGCACGGGCCGGTGCAGGCCCTCGAACGGCTCGAAGCCTCGCGGTTGACCGAAAGCCGCGATCCTCGGGTGCAAGACCACGTCGGTGCGCTGCGTCCGTTGCTGCTGGCCATGATGGATCGGTACGACGAAGCCTATGAGGTCGGCCAGGCCAGCCTGGGGCGCCCGCTGCCGCCCCAGCCGTTTGCCAGCAGCGTGCTCAGCAATGCCATGGCGCACATCGTTGCGGTCATGGGCCAGCACCGCGAAGCCCATCGGTTGCTCGATCAGGCGCGCCGCACCCATACCGGCAGCCTGTTCAACCGGATGTACACCGAGTCGATCGAAGGCATGCTCGATCTCGAGCAGGGACGCTTGCGTCATGCCATGGCGCGCTTTCGCATCGCGGTGTCGGCCGCGCCCCCGAGTTCTCGGGCCTATCGGCCCACGGGCGGCAATGCCTGGGCAGGTGTTCTGTACGCCCAGGCGCTCTACGAAACCAACGACATCGAGTCGGCAGGCAGTCTGCTCAACGTCTACCTGCCGCTCGCGCGAGATGCCGGGCTGCCTGATCACATGATCATGGGCCACGTCATGCGCTCGCGCTTGAACTTCCACCGAGGTGACGTGGACGCCTCGCTGCGTGTCCTGACCGAACTCGAATACCTGGGCCACCAGCGGACGCTGGCCCGCGTGGTCGTGAGTGCGAAGCTGGAACGTTCTCGATTGCTGCTTCTCCAGGGCAATGCCGCTGGCGCGCGAGACGAAATGGAGAGGGCGGACGATCCGGTCATCTGGCAGCGCGTGGCGCGCCAGCACCTGCCGGCGCATTTCGTGGACGACCTGCAGATGGCGCGCCTGCGCTGGGACGTGCATTTCGGCGACCCGGTTTTGGCGGCACTCGAGATCGAGCGCGCGCATCGCGAGGCGGTTTCCAGCCAGCGTCTGTACCGTGCCCTCAAGCTGATGGCGCTGCGGGCGATGGCCTTGTGGCGGCAGGGCGCCAAGGAAGAGGTTGCCAGTCATTTGCTGGAGGCCATGGGCATGGCGAGCCGAGATGGGTTCGTGCGCTTGTTTCTCGACGAAGGCTCGGCGATGGCGGGCCCTGTGCACCAGGTTTGCATGCACACGCAAGACAACCCGGGCGGCGTCGATCCGATCCTCGCCGACTACTTGCGCAACATGTCGACGCTTCTGGTGCCGGCGACGTCAGCCGCGATCGACGCGCCCAGCCACCTCGAGTCGCTCACGCAGAAGGAACTGCGGATCCTGCGGCTTCTTGCCGAGGGCTACGCCAACAGTGCCATGGCCGAGAAACTGTTCGTCTCGGACAGCACCGTACGCACCCACCTGCGCAACATCAACGCGAAGCTGGGCGCCGGCAACCGCACGCAGGCGGTTGCCATCGCACGCCGCCACGGGCTGATTCGGTGATGCGCAGGCGCGGCGGGCCGCCGTCAGCGCTTGCGTCCGGCCTGCCGAAGGGGCGATGCCGCGGTTCGTAGCCACGATGGCGGGCGAAAGCGTTCGCCATGCGCATCGGCCAGCTTCTCGCATTCGGCGATGAAGTGCGACCGGCCCACGGTGTCGATCAGCGAGATCGCGCCGCCCGTCCAGGCCGGGTAGCCCACCCCCAGCACCGATCCGAAGTCGGCGTCCGACCCGACGGCGACGACGCCTTCGTCGAGACAGCGCACCGATTCGACGGCACTCGCGTACAGCAGGCGGTTCTTGACCTGTTCGATCCCGGGTTGCTGCGGCGCCACCGGGAAGTGCTCGGACAGCCCCTCCCAAAGTGCCTTGCCCCCGTCTTCGGCATAGGCATAGAAGCCACCACCGCCTTTGCGCCCGGTTCGCTTGTGCGCCATCATTTTGCGCACGACCGGTTGCGCATGGGTGCGAAGGAAGTTCGCCGGCAGGCCGTCGGCGATCGCTTGGCCGATGACCAGATGCTGAAGTTCGATCGACACCTCATCGGTGACCGCAAGCGGGCCGGTCGGGAAACCCGCCCAACGCGCGGCGTTCTCGATCAGCGCGGGATGGACGCCTTCGGCGAGCATGGCCATGCCCTCGTCGATGTAGGAGCAGAAAATCCGGCTGGTGAAGAACCCGGGGCTGTCGTTGACGACCAGTGGAATCTTTCGCAGGCGAGCCACGAGGTCGAGCGCATGGGCGAGCGTGTGTTCCGAGGTGCGCGGGCCGACGATCACCTCCACGAGCGGCATGCGGTCGACCGGTGAGAAGAAATGAAGACCGATGAAGCGATCGGGCCGCGGCCATGAGTGAGCCAGGCCTTCGATGGGCAGGGTCGAGGTGTTGGAGGCAAAGACCAGGGTGCTGTCCGGGTCCACGGACCTGGCGACGCGCTCAATGATTTCGCGCTTCACGTCACGCTGCTCGAACACCGCCTCGATGACGAAGTCGCATCGGCCCAGTTCTGTGGGATCGAGGACGGGCGTGATCCGCGCAAGCCTCGCTTCCACCTCGGCAGCGTCAATGCGCCCGGCCGTGCGTTCGCGCTCGTAGGACTTCCTGATGCGCTGAACGGCCGCCTCGGCAACCGGCTGGGAAATTTCGAGCAAGGCCACGTCGATGCCCGCGGCAGCGACCACTTGCGCGATCCCGCTGCCCATCATGCCGCCCCCCAGGATCCCGATCCGGCGCAGGGTTGCGCGTTCAATCCCGCCGGGCCGCCGCACCAGCTTTTGCGCATCTTTGCGGGCCCTGAAGCTGTGCACGAGGTTGCGCGCGACGGGGCCGTTCACCAGCAGGCGAAAGTACTTGGCCTCGATTGCCAGGCCCCGGTCGAAAGGCAGCTGGGTGCCTTCATAGACTGCGCTCAGCAGCGCCACCTGGGCCGGGTAGTTGTCGCGTGTTTCCTTGCGCACCCGGGCCAGGCCGGTGCTGAAGCTGGCGTTCGCGTGGGGCGCCAAGGCGCCCGCACCTCCGGGCACGGCGAAGCCGCGGCCATCCCATGGCTGCGCAAACCCGGGCGCGGCAAGAACCCAACGGCGCGCACGCGCCAGCAGCTCGCCCATGGGCGCCAGCTCGTCGACGAGGCCGAGCTTCAGCGCCTCGGCGGGCAGCACGCTGCGTCCGGACAACATCAGGTCCAGTGCCGCGGGGATGCCGATCAAGCGCGGCAGGCGCTGCGTGCCGCCGCCGGCCGGCAGCAGGCCCAGTGTGACTTCAGGCAGGCCGACGGCGACGTTTGCCGCATCGGCCATCACCCGGTGGTGGCAGGCCAGGCACAGTTCGAACCCACCTCCCAGCGCCAGGCCGTTGATGGCGGCGGCCACCGGTTTGCTGCATTGCTCCAGGACGCGCATGGCCGCGGCATCGCTTGCGACCCGATCGGCCGAGGCGTCGGGGCCGCCCTCCCGATCGAAAGCGGCCGCGAACTCGGCGATGTCGGCGCCCGCGCAGAACACGCCCGGGACGCCCGACGTGAGCACGACACCGCGCACATCCTCGCGTTCGTCGGCATGCCTGGCCAGGGCAACCAGGTCTTCGGCCAGGCCGGGTGCAAAGATATTGGTGGCACGGTCGTGAACCCGAAGGGTTGCAACCAGCACACCCTCTTCGCAAGTGGTGGATAGGTACTTGAACATGGTCATGCGATCAGAGTCGTTCGATCACCATTGCGGTGGATTGGCCGGCGGCCGCGCACAAGGTCACGAGCCCGCGGGACAGCTGGCGCCGCTCCAGTTCGTCCAGCAGCGTGCCCAGCAGCATGGCGCCGGTGGCGCCCAGCGGGTGACCGAAGGCGATGGCACCGCCGTTGACATTGATGCGCTCGCTGGGGATTTCGAAGTGGCGCATGTATCGCAGGGGCACGACGGCGAACGCTTCATTGATCTCGAAGAGGTCGATGTCTTCGAGGCGCAGATTCAGCCGCTCCAGCAGCCTGGCCGTGGCCGGAATCGGGCCATCCAGGCTGAGCAGGGGTTCGCTCGCGCACGACACCGAACCCAGGACGCGGGCCCGCGGCTTCGCGCCGGCGAGGCGGGCGAACTCGGCGCTGCCCAGCAGCACGGCGCTTGCGCCGTCCACGATGCCGCTCGAATTGCCGCTGGTGTGAATGTGAGGAATCTTCTCCAGCGTGGGGTATCGCGCGAGAACAATGTCGTCAAAACCCACCTTCCCAGCCGGCTCGAACGCCGGCTTCAGCGCGGCCAGGTCCGACAGCGTGGTGGTGGGGCGGTTGGCTTCGTCGCTGTGAAGCACGGGCTGCCCGAGCACGTCGACGACCGGTATCAGCGACTTGGCGAACCAGCCTTGGGCCTGCGCCTGGGCCGCTCGTTGCTGGCTCTGCAGTGCGTAGGCGTCCAGCGTGCCGCGGTCGATGCGGTGCAGTGCGGCCATCAGGTCGGCGGCCACGCCGTTCGGGATGTAGGGGTACCGGCTGCCCACGCGCGGGTCGACGTAGCAGGCCCCGCCGTCGCTCCCGATGGCGACGCGCGACATCGACTCCACGCCGCCGCCGATCACGGCCTCGGCCTGGCCTGATGCCACCAGTGCGAAACCTTGCTTGACCGCATCGAGACCGGATGTGCAGAAGCGATTCAGCTGGTAGCCCGCGACGCCGTCTCCGTATCCCGCGCAGAGCAGGGCGGTGCGCGTGATGTCTGCACCCTGCTCGCCCACGGGCATCACGACGCCCAGGCCGACGTCGTCGATCAGGCCGGGGTCGAACCCGGTGCGTTCGCGCAGGGCCGCGAGCGTTTGCGCCGCCAGTTGAATCGGCGTCGTCTCATGCAGCGCACCATTCGTGCGGCCTTTTCCCCGCGGCGTTCGCACATGGTCGAAGATATACACCTCACGCATCTGCGGCCCTCCGCCCCGTGCTTGATGTCCGATGCCTGTTGCCGCCTGCACGGCCCAGGCGCGCCATCGCCGTTTTCGCCACTTCGTTCATCTCGGAGATGATGCCGATGCGGCCGAGGCGCGGCATCGTCCGATCGGACGAAACTCCGGCCGGCCGATGGCCGTGAAATCGTCGCTTGCGACGATTCCTGCGCATCCCATTGGCGAAGAACATTCAGGCTGCAGAGAACAGCAGGAGACACAATGCGCTATGTATTGAAGGCGACCTCGCGGCGCCTCTTGTTCTTGATGGCCGTACTTCTTTCAGTCTCGTCACCATCGCGTGCGGACTGGCCGGAGCGAACCATCACCATCGTCGTTCCCTTCCCGGCGGGGGGGCTGACGGATGTTGCGGCGCGTCACCTTGCGGCGGGCCTGCAGAGCGAGCTGAAGCAGGCGGTCGTCGTCGAGAACAAGGTCGGGGCGGGCGGCATCATCGGGACCGAGTTCGTCTCGCGTGCCAAACCCGACGGCTACACGCTGCTGGTGAACAGCCCCAGCCACGTGATCAACCAGGCGCTGCGCCCGCGCATGCCGTTTCACGCGATCGACAACTTCACGCCGATCGCCCAGCTGCTCACATCGCCGATGGTGCTCGTTGTTCCCAACGCGCTCCCCGTGAACAACCTCGCCGAGTACCTGGCCTATGCCCGCAAGCAAGATGGCGGCGTATCTTTCGGATCGACCGGAACCGCGGGAACCAGCCATCTGGCGGGCGAAATGCTTCGTGTGATGACGAAGGCGCCGATGGTTCACGTTCCTTACCGTGGCGCGAGCCCGGCATTGAATGACCTGCTGGGCGGCCAGCTGCCTTCGATCTTCCTGGACGTCGCCACCATGGCGCAGTATGTCTCCGCCGGCCGGGTGCGCGCGCTGGCTGTGTCCACCGCCGAACGCAGTGACGTCATGCCTTCCATTCCCACGGTGGCGGAGCAGGGCTATCCGAAATACAACGAGGCGACGTGGATCGCCTTCTATGGTCCTGCCGACTTGCCGCCTGCGCTCGTGGAGCGCTTGAACGCCATCGCTCGACGCACGATGTCAGACCCCAAGATGGCCGAATGGCTGAAGACGAACGGCGCAAAGGCCGGCGCGATGGATGTCCCGCAGTTCGGAAAGTTCGTTCGGGATGAGCTGGCAAAGTGGACCGAGTTCAACGAGGCCGCGAAGGTCAGTCTCGACTGAGATCGGTCCTGGATGGGCGCTGCGCTGCCAGGCTCGGTTGCGCGCGGCAAGACGGATCGCAGACAGGCTCGCCGCGTGCGGGCACAGATGGATACATGATGAACTACGACTTGAAGATCACCGGCGGCGTGATCATGGATGGAACTGGAAGCCCTGGATACCTGGGCGACGTCGGCGTGCGCGCGGGCAAGATCGTTGCCCTCGGTGCCGCGCCGGGCGAGGCACTGAAGACGATCGATGCATCCGGCAAAGTCGTGTGCCCCGGCTTCATCGACGTGCATACGCATTACGACGCGCAGGTCTTGTGGGATCGGATGCTGTCGATCTCGCCCTGGCATGGCGTCACCACGGTGGTGATGGGGAACTGCGGCTTCGGCATCGCGCCCGCCCGCAAGGAACATCGGCAACTGCTGATTCAGACGCTGGAGAAGGTCGAGGGCATGAGCGCCGACGCGCTGCGGACGGGGCTGGGCCCGGAGTGGGGCTTCGAAAGCTTCCCCGAGTACCTGGATCTCGTGGAAAGCCGCGGGACGGCGATCAACGTTGCGGCGCTCGTGGGCCACACGCCATTGCGCTTGTACGTGATGGGCGAGAGCGCCACGGAGCGGGAAGCCACGCCGGAGGAACAAGAAGCCATGACCCGGCTGGCGCGCGAAGCCATCGAGGCGGGTGCGTTGGGGATTGCGACCTCGAAATTGCAAGGGCATGTGGGTTTCGCCGGCCGCCCGGTGCCGAGCCGATTGGCCGGCTATGACGAGGTCCGCAAACTCGCCAATGTGATCAAGGACACTGGCGAGGGCATGCTCCAGACCACCCTCGGGCCGGGCCTCACGCTCGATCAGCTCGAGGAGTTGGCCGTCGAAACCGGGGCGCGCATCAGTTGGTCGGCCTTGCTTGCCGGCTCGGCATTTGGCAAGTCGAGCCACCAGCAGCAGCTCAAACGCTCGCAAGAGCTGTTCGCCAAGGGGTTGACGGTCGTGCCTCAGGTGACCCCGCGGCCGCTGAACTTCGAGTTTCAGTTCCGTGAGCCGACGATCCTGGAGAGCATGTCGTTCTTCAAACCCGTCGCGGCGGCCGATGCACAAGGAAAGCGGCAGCTCTACGCGGACCCGGCGTTCCGTGCCAAATTCAAGGAGCGCTGGGACAACGCCTGGCCCGAACTGAAGCAGGCGTTCGAGATGATCGCCATCGTCGAGTACGCCCCGGAGCCGTCGCTGGAAGAAGCGCTGCTGTCGCAAGTGGCGAAACAGCGGGGCGTCCATCCTGTCGATCTGGCGCTCGACATGGCGCTGCAGACCGACCTGGACGCGCGATTCAGGATGCCATTGGCCAACCACGACGAAGAGCAGGTGTCGGAGTTGCTGACCAACCCGAACATGGTGCTGGGGCTGTCCGACGCGGGCGCCCACGCGAGCCAGCTTTGCGATGCTTGCCAGGCCACTTACCTGCTGGGGCGCTGGGTGCGCGAGAAGAACGCCCTGTCCCTGGAAGAAGCCGTGCGCATGCTGACTTCGCGCCCGGCCGACGTGTTCGGCATCAAGGGGCGTGGCCGCCTGGTGGTTGGCACGGCGGCCGACCTGGTGGTTTTCGACCCGCAGACGGTGGCCGCCGGCCCGCTGGTGCGCGTCAATGACCTGCCTTCCGGGGCGCCTCGTCTCGTATCGCATCCCACCGGCATCGACGCGGTGGTTGTGAACGGCACGCTGGTGCGTCACCACGGGGCGGACGCCCTCAAGCCAGACGAGACACTTCCCGGAAGATTGCTGCGGAACGGGAAGGCCGATTGATCAGCAGCGTGGTACAGGAGACAAACAAATGACGATGAAACGATGGAGCAAGGTGCTGTGCACCGCGGGGCTGGCGATCGCAGCGCAAGCCACTTGGGCTCAGACGCTCGAGCTGAAGCTGGCTGACCGTCTGGCGCAAGACCACTATGTGGCGCGCTACGCGACGCACTTCTGGATGGATGAGGTGGCCAAGGGCACCAACGGTGCCGTCAAGATTTCGCGCTACCCGAGCGAGCGCCTGGGCAAGTCCAAGGACATGCTCGCCCTCACGCGCTCAGGCATTGCCGACATGGGCGAGTTCGTGCCGGGGTACCTGGGCGACCCCATGCTGCTGTCCACCGTGGCGGAGCTTCCAGGCATCTTGCCGAATGCATGCGCGGCGTCGCTGGCCTACGAGAAGTTGGCTCGACCGGGCGGCATCTTCGATCAGACCGACCTCGCACCGAACGGGTTGCGCTTGCTGTACGTCGTCGGCTTGCCGGCGTACCCGGTGTTCTCTTCGAAGAAATTCGATGGCTACGCCACCTTGCGCGGCCTCAAGATCCGTTCGTCCGGCCCCGCCATGGATGCCGGCTTGCGCGCAGTGGGCATGGTGCCCATCCGGATGAGCGCGGCCGAGCTGAGCGAGTCCATGACGCGGGGCACCGTGGACGGCACCGCCTTTCCGGCCGCCAGCATCTTCACCTACGACCTCCAGGGCAAGACGCGCTATGGCACGCAAGGCGTCAGCTTCGGCAGCAGCATGACCTTGTATGCCATCTCCACGAAGGTCTGGAATTCGCTGCCGGCGGATGTCCAGAAAGTGATGGACGAGGCCGGATTGCGCACCACGCGCCGAAGCTGCGAACTCATCGACAAGGAAGAGCAAGACGCCATGAAGCGCTTGCAAGCTGGCGGCATGACGCCGGTGTCCTTGACACCGGACGACCGTCGCCAGTTCGACCAACGCATGGACGGCGTGGCCAAGGAGTGGGCCGAGGCGGCCGATCGGCGTGGGCGCCGTGGCTCCGAAGCGCTCCAGGCCTTTACGGAAGCGGTGAGATCTTACCGATGACGCGCACGTCCACGCGGGTTCTCCAAAAGGACCGGCAGGTCTCGGGGCGGCTGTTCAAGGAGTTCACCCTCGACTCGGACAGCGGGGTGAACCCGCTGTCCAGCCCGGCGATCGCCGTGTTGCGCGACGCGATGCGGACCCACGCCGCAGACGATCACGTGCAGGGGCTGATCATTCGCGCGACTGGGCGAATTTTCAGTGCCGGCGCGGACGTGAAGGAGTTTGCCGGCTTCGATGCGCAGGGGTTTCGCGACTACATGTCGCGCATCCTGTCGCTGTACGGCGAGATGACGACTTTCCCGAAGCCCGTCATCTCCATCATTCACGGGGATGCCTTGGGCGGTGGCGCCGGGCTGGCGTTCTTCAGCGACTTCGTCATCGCGGCGGACACCGCGCGCTTCGGCTTGCCTGAAGTGCACCGGGGTCTAGCCGGCGGGGGCTATCTCATGCCGAAGCTGATCGGCAAGCATCGCGCTGCCGAGATGGTCTTGCTCGGGCGAACGTACTCGGCGCACGACATGCTTGCCATGGGGCTGGTGAACGAGGTGTGTCCCGCGGCAGAGCTGGATGCCCGAGCCGATGCGCTGGCGGGCGAGCTGTCTCGGCTGAGCGTGTCTGCGTTTGCCGTGGGCAAGGCGGGGCTGGCGGCAGGTCTGTCTGGCGACCTGCGGGAGGCGATGCAAGTTCATATCGAGGCCCAGACACAAGCCTTCATCAAGGGCCGGGCGGAGGCGAAGAAGCCGCCGCCTGCGCCGGAGAGTCCCGCATGATCGCCGGCCTGGAGAAGGGCCTGTTCTGGATCGACTGGCTGATTTCCCGGGCGGCGGCCGTCGTCATCCTCCTGGTGATGGTCTCCATCGGGACGGATGTCGCCGCCAGGTACCTCTTCAACAGCCCCTTGTCATGGGTCTACGACTTTGTCTCGATCTATGCGATGAACATCGTCCTCTACCTGATGGCTTCGGAGGTGCTTCGCACCCAGTCCCATGTGGAACTGGACCTCAAGGTCCGGCTGCTTCCTGAGCGCGCGTGGAACATCCTCGGGGCGGTGTCGTGGATTGCGGTGGCCGCCGCGCTGGCGGTGATCGCCGGCCTGGCCTATGCCTCGATGCTCGCGAGCTGGCGCATGGGCGAAGTTCATCCCGGCTTGTATGAGTGGCCCATCTGGATCGAGAAGGCTGTCGTCGCGGTCGGGCTCACGCTGCTTTGTCTTCGCATTCTCGTGCGCTGGGTGCGCTTCGTGCAGTGCAACTGGGACACCTCTGTTTTCAATGCCGATGAATCCGGCGAAGCAAAGAGACACTGAATGAGCGCATTCGCGATCCCCGTCACGTTCTCTCTGCTGATTCTGCTGATGCTGCTGAAGGTGCCGGTGGCATTCTCGATCCTGGTGGCGGCAGCCTGCGGTCTTCTCATGGTCGGGGGCGTCGACACGCTGCTGGGCGTGCTGCAGACCGCGCCATTTTCCGCAGTCACCAGCTACGAGTTCGTGACCGTGCCTCTGTTCCTGCTGATGGCGGAGTTCGTCATTCTCAGTGGGGTCGCGGACGGCATCTTCGTGGCTGCCGCCGCATGGGTCGGCCGCATGCGCGGCGGGCTGGCGGTGGCGACCGCGGTGGCCGGCGCGGGCTTTGCCACCATCTGCGGGTCCAGCACGGCGGGCGCGGCCACGTTGTCGGCCACGTCGATTCCGGCGATGCTCAAGGCCAACTACGAGCCGAAGCTGGCGTATGGCGTCGTGGCCATCTCAGGCACGCTCGGCATGCTGATCCCGCCCAGCGTGGCGATGGTGCTTTACGGCCTCATCGCCGACGTGAGCATCGGCAAGCTCTTCATCGCGGGGGTGGTTCCCAGTGTGCTGGTGGCCCTGACCATCGTTCTCACGGTGATGGCCATGGTCCGCCTGGACCCCTCGATCGCGCCGCCGGCCAAGTCGTCGAGCTGGGCCGAGAAGGTGAGTTCGCTGAAGGTGGCGCTGCCCATGGTGCTTCTCTTCGCGAGCGTGGTCGGCGTCATCTACACCGGGGTGGCAACGCCCACCGAGGCCTCCGCGATCGGCTCGATCGGCGCCTTGCTGATCGCGCTGGCGATGGGGCGGCTGACGTGGGCGGGGGTGGTGCACGCCGCGTACCGCGCCGGACGAACCACGTGCATGGTGCTGTTCATCATCATGTGCGCGCACATTCTTGCGTACTTCATGGTCATGACGCACATGACCGAAGCCATGCTGGCCTGGGTGAATGGGCTGGGTTTGCCGTCGTGGGGCATTCTGATCGCCATCTACGTGCTGTACATCGCGCTCGGGTGCTTCCTCGACCTGGCCGCCGTGCTGGTGCTCACCGTTCCCGTGGTGCTGCCGATCGTCACGGCGCTGGGCTATGACCCGATCTGGTTCGGGATCATGGTCATCGTGCTGGGCGAGGTCGGCATGCTGACCCCGCCGGTCGGGCTGAACGTGTTCGTCATCTCGCGCATTGCGGCGGTTCCCGTCCGGGATGTCTTTGCCAGCGTGTGGCCGCATGTGTTCGCCCATCTGATCGCGGTGGCCATTCTCACGATATGGCCGCAGCTGGTGCTCTGGTTGCCCGGGACCATGAGGTAGGGCGCGCACATGTCGGCACAAGACAATCTTCCGCTCCAGGGCGTCGTGGTCATCGACTTGTCGACGCGTCTCCCGGGCCCGCTGGCGACATTGCTGATGGCGCAAGCGGGCGCCACGGTCATCAAGGTGGAGCGCCCGCCGGGCGAAGAGCTTCGCCAGGCGCAGCCGGCGGTCGATGGACTGTCCGCCCACTATGCGTGGCTCAATCGAGGCAAGCAATGCATCGCGCTGGATCTGCGAGACGCGGCCGACAAGACGCGCCTCTTGAAGCTTGTCGCCGGCGCCGACGTGCTGGTCGAGCAGTTTCGACCCGGTGTGATGAAGCGGCTGGGCCTTGCCTACGAAGACCTGAGCGCTCTGAACCAGGGCTTGATTTACTGCGCGATCACCGGTTTCGGGCAGACGGACCCGCGTTCGTTGGAGGCCGGGCACGATCTCAACTATCTGGCCGCTGCCGGCTTGCTGAGCGCGTCAGCCAGCGGGCCGCGGGGCGTTCCTGCCTTGCCCGCGGTGCTGCTCGGCGACATTGCGGGGGGTACGCATCCTGCTGTGATGAACGTGTTGTTGGCGCTGATGCAAAAGGGGCGCACCGGCCGGGGACAGTACATCGACATCGCCATTGCCCGCAATGTCGAAGTGTTCTCGATGTGGAATGCGGTGGCCGGTCACCTCACCCATCAGTGGCCGGCGCCCGGTATGGCCCGCCACACGGGGGGCTCGCCCCGCTACAACCTCTATGCCGGGAGTGACGGCAAGCTGCTGGCCGTCGCGGCGCTGGAAGACAAGTTCTGGTCCAACTTCCTGGCGTGCATTGAGCTGCAGGTCAGTGCGCAGCAGGAGCGCGAACAGCCGCAGGCCGTGATCGAACGGGTGGCCGCACGCATTGCCACCGGCACAGTTGCGTCATGGCTGGAGCGGATGCGCGGGCGCGATACCTGTTGCAGTCCGGTGCCCGATCTGAAAGACACCGTGCGCGCCTCGTCGCGCGGCCACGCGCTGCCGGAAATAGCGCTCCCGCTGGTCGACATGTTTGCCCAGCCCGATGCGCCGCCCCCTCGCTGGATCACTCCCGCGGAAGAAATCCTGTTCTCCCAAGCCTCTCGAACGAATCCACATGCAAGCTGATCTGCCCATCCCCGCGCCTCGCGACCCCGCGAAGCCCACGCCGCTCGAGAGCGTGCGAATCATCGACTTTTCTCATTTCATTGCAGGCCCGTACGGCACGTTGATCTTGGCGGACATGGGTGCGGAAGTCATCAAGCTCGAGCATGTCGATGGGGGCGACAGCTTTCGAAGCTACCCGCCTTTCGTGATGGACGAAAGCGTGCCGTACCAATGGGCCAACAGGAACAAGAAAAGCGTCCAGATCGATCTGAAGAGCGAGCGTGGCCGAGCGCTTGTGCTGGACATGATCGCCGCCTCCGATGTGGTGGTGGAGAACTTCTCGTCCGGCGTGATGGAGCGCCTCGGGCTGGACTACGAGTCGGTTCGCAAGCACAAGGCCGACATCATCTACTGCTCGATCGCCTCTTACGGCCGCAGCGGCCCGTTCGCTCATCGCGTCGGCCTCGACCCCATCTTGCAGGCGGAGAGCGGGTTCATGTCGATGATCGGCCACCCGGACCGCGAGCCCACCCGCGCCGGCCCGTCGGTGGTGGATGTCACGACGGCTTCCATGGCGGCCAATGCGATCCTGGGTGCGCTCATCGCGCACGGCCGCACCGGCAAGGGCCAGTATGTGGAAGTGACCTTGCTTGAAACCGCCATCAACATGCTCGGCAATTTCTCGCAGGCCTATCTGGCGACGGGCGTGGTGCCCACCCGCTTCGGCAACACGCAGATAACGGCCAGCCCGGTCGGCTACTTCGAGACCGCAGACGGGCCCATCTATCTGGCCTGCGCCAACGACCGCCTGTATCAAAGACTCGTGTGCGACGTGCTCGACAGCCCCGAGCTGGCCACGCACCCGGACTATGCGAGCAGTGCGAAGCGGCGCGACAACCAGGAGGCGCTGCACGCGTTGATCGCGCAGCGGCTGCGCCAGGCTCCCCGCGAGGAGTGGCTGCGCAAGATGCATGCGGCGATGGTGCCGGCAGGCGCCATCCGCAGCGTGGGCGAATCGCTGGACTCCGCGGAGGTGCGCGAACTGGGTCTCGTGGGCCGCGTGCCGCACCCCACCCAGGGCTGGGTGCCCTGCGTCGGCTTGCCCATGCATTTCAGCGGGACGCCGCTGGCCTACCCGGTGTGTGCTCCCTTGCTGGGTTCGCACACCAGCGAGGTGCTGGAGCAGGTGCTGGGCTGCGATGCGCAGACCATCGCCCAGCTCGTCGCCGACGGCATCATCGTTCAAGGGGCGCCGGCCTGACCCGTGCCGCCGCCCCGGTGTATGGACCCGGCCGGCGCCTGTGACAGGCATCGGCCAACATGAAGGATCAGAATGTTCAAAGCTGTTTTTCTCGAGCGGGCCGAAGATGGCTCGCTGGCCGCGACCTTGCGCGAGCTGGGCGATGAGCGCCTCCCCGAAGGGGAGGTCGTCGTCAACATCCAGTTTTCCACGCTGAACTACAAAGATGCGCTGGCCATCACGGGCCGTTCGCCCGTCGTGCGCTCGTTTCCGATGGTGCCCGGCATCGACTTCGCGGGTGTGGTCGAGCGCAGCAGCGATCCGCGGTACCAGGCCGGCGACGCGGTGTTGCTCAACGGCTGGGGCGTGGGCGAGAACCATTGGGGCGGTTTGGCGCAGCGGGCGTGCGTGCGGGGCGATTGGCTGATTCCGGTGCCCGCCGGATTGAACGCCCGCCATGCCATGTCGCTCGGCACGGCGGGCTACACCGCGATGCTGTGCGTCATGGCGCTGCAAGAGCGCAACGTGAAGCCGGGCGACGGGCCGGTTCTGGTGACCGGAGCCAATGGCGGCGTGGGCAGCATCTCGATCGCCTTGCTGTCGCGCCTGGGCTTCCAGGTGACCGCGTCGACGGGCCGTCTCGATGAAGCAGATCACCTGAAGGCGCTCGGTGCGGCAGAGGTGATTCATCGCGACACGCTCAGCCAGCCCGGCAAGCCGTTGCAGAAAGAGCGATGGGCCGCCGCGGTGGACTGCGTCGGCAGCCACACGCTGGTGAACATCCTGGCCACGCTGCGCTACGGCGCGCCGGTGGCCGCCTGCGGATTGGCGCAAGGCCTGGATTTGCCCGCCACGGTCGTGCCCTTCATTCTTCGTGGCGTCCAGCTGGCCGGCGTCGACAGCGTTTACGTGCCGCGGCCGCGGCGCCTCACGGCATGGACACGGCTGGCCCAGGAGCTTCCCGTGCAGACCCTGGACATGAACACGCGCGTGATCGGGCTGAGCGAGGCCATCTCGACCGCGTCCGACCTGCTCTACGGCAAGGTGCGCGGGCGGGTGGTGGTCGACGTCGGGTCGGCTTGATCGCCCCGCGCGGTGGCCGGCCGGCCTGCCGCGCCGGCTGCGCCAAGGCGCGAGATCGCGTTGGGCTCCGGGACTGCTGACACAACAGCCATCTCGTTTGGAGATGGCTCAGATCTCCCATCCGGCCTTTCTGGGTGTCTGTTGAACTGCTCTACTGAGTGCAGGAAAACACAGACTGGCGCGCTGCCTGAGACAGGTGGGCGCGCCCCGGAGAACCATGAAGATTGTTCGATACGACGACAACCGCGTTGGCGTCAGCGACGCCCGCAAGGTGGTGGACGTCAGCCATCTGTGCGGCGCCGGCCCGGGCGACTGGCCGCCGGTGGGCATCAGCCGCCTGATCCGCGATTTCGAGTTGCTCAAGCCCGAGCTGCTGCGGCTGTTGCAAACGCAGCCGGGCGTGCCGATCGAGTCGGTGCGTCTGGAGACGCCGGTGCCTTGGCCCAACAAGCTGATGGCCTACCCGGTCAACTACCACGACCACGCGAAAGAGATGGACTCGCGCGGCCTGGCGAATGTGCAGGGCTACTTCCTGAAGGCGAATGCCTCGCTGGTCGGCCCGGCCGACAAGATCGAGCTGCCGGCGCTGAACGGCCGCGAGATCCACCATGAGTGCGAGATCGCCCTGGTGATCGGCAAGCAGGGCCGGCAGATTCCGCCGGAGCGCGCGCTGGAGCACGTGTTCGGCTACGCCTGCCTGCTGGACATGACGGTGAGGGGCAAGGAGGAACGCGTCTTCCGCAAGTCGTATGACACCTTCACGCCGGTCGGGCCGTGGATCACGACGGCCGATGAGGTGCCGGACCCCGCAGACATCGGCATGAAGCTGTGGGTGAATGACGAGTTGCGCCAGCAGGCCAACACGCGCGACCTGATCGTCGACATCGCGCAGATGGTGGCGGTCGCGTCGTCGGCATCGACCTTGTACCCGGGCGACCTCATCGCCACCGGCACGCCCGCGGGCGTGGAGAAGGTGGTCGCAGGCGACGTGGTCACCATCGAGGTGGAGCACATCGGGCGCATGTCGATCCCCGTGGTGCAGGGCAAGCTCGGCGCGAATCTGGTGTTCGACAAGCCGTACGAGTTCGTGCGCCATGGTTGATCGGGCGATCGAGGATCTGCAGGCCGCGACCGGCCTCGACGCGTTGTATCCGGTGCTCTCTGCCCAGCGCATGACGCCGGGCTGGCACAAGAAGTGCGCGTCGTTGTGGCCGTTGCCGAAGACGGCCTTCCAGCCGCTGCACTGGCGGTATGCCGTGGGCAAGCTGGCGCTGGACCAGGCGGGACGCTGGATCGGCACCGAGCTGGCCGAGCGGCGCAATCTGCTGCTGTTCAACCCGGTGGGCGACAACGACTACGACACCGTTCGCACGCTGGTGGTGGCCTACCAGATGCTCAAGCCGGGCGAGCATGCCCGTGCGCATGCGCACACGCCGAATGCGATCCGCCTCGTGCTGGATGCGCAAGACGGCTGCTTCAGCGTGGTCAATGGCGTGCAGGTGCCGATGAAGCCGGGCGATGTGCTGCTCACGCCCGGCGACGCGTGGCACAGCCACTTCAATGAAGGCACTGCGAACGCCTACTGGATCGACATCCTGGATGTGCCGCTGGTGCATCTGCTGGAGCCGATGTTCTTTCGCGAGCATCCCGACCAATACCAGAAGGTCGAGTCGGCACCGCAAGCGCATGCGTTCTATCACCCGTGGCATCGCACACAGCGCGTGTTGGCCGAAGCCGGCGCTGCCGGCGGCGTGCGCCGCACGATGCTGGACACGGCCGCACACATCAAGACGTTCGACCTCGGATTCATGCAACTCGCGGCGGGCGCACGTCTGATGCCGGCGCAGAACACGGCCAGCCACGTCTTTGCGGCGACGCAGGGGCGCGGCGTGGCGCGGATCGGCGGCTTGTCGGTCGAATGGGCGCGAGGTGACGTGCTGGCCGTGCCCAGTTGGACGCCGTACGAGATCGAGGCCCATGACGATGCGGTCTTGCTGGAGGCTTCCGACACCCCGGTGTTGAGAAGCCTTGGCTTTTATCGGGAGGCATGAGATGGCATTGAAGGCCCTCATCGCCGGTGGCGGCATCGGCGGGCTCTCGGCGGCGATCGCGCTGCTCCAACGCGGCATCGATGTCGAGGTGTATGAGCAGGCCGGCGAGATGCGCGAGATCGGCGCGGGCATCCAGATCAGTCCGAACGGCAACCGGGCGCTGAACGCGCTCGGTGTCTTCGAGACCTTGCGGCAGCTTTCCAGCCCAGCCGATGGCAAGGAGATCCGCCTGTGGAACACCGGAACGACATGGAAGCTGTTCGATCTCGGCGCGCAAGCGATCGAGAAGTACGGGTTTCCCTACATGACCGTGTTCCGCCCGGATCTGCTGCGCGTGCTGGGCGAGCAGGTGCGGCGCCTCAAGCCGGATGCGATCCAGCTCGACGCGCGCTGCATGAGCGCGACGCAGGACGAGCGCGGCGTCACGCTGCGCCTGGCCGACGGCCGCGAGGCGCACGGCGACGTGCTCATCGGCGCCGATGGCGTGCACAGCCATGTGCGCGGCGCGCTGCACGGTGCCGATGAGATCGAGTTCACCGGCATGGTGGCGTGGCGTGCGCTGATCCCCATGGACAAGCTGCCGGCGCACATGGCGCGTCTCGTCGCAGTCAACTGGGTCGGGCCGGGCGGCCACCTGGTGCACTACCCGGTGCAGGGCGGGCGACTGATGAATTTCGTGGGCACGCTCGAAGGCAGCGCGTGGGACGGCGCCCCCTGGACGCGCCCCTCCACGCGCGAGGCGTGCCAGGCGGCTTTCGCCGGCTGGCATGCCGACATCCACACCATGATTGCCCAGGCCCCCGGCGTCAGCCAATGGGCGCTGTGCACGCGGCCGTTCCTGCCAGGCTGGTCCATCGGGCGAGCCACCTTGCTCGGCGATGCATGCCACGCCACCTTGCCGTTTCTGGCGCAGGGGGCTGTGTCGTCGATCGAAGACGCGATCGTGCTCGGACGCTGCCTGGCCGATGCCGACGATGTACCCGAAGCCTTGCGCCGCTATGAGGCGGTACGCCGCCCGCACACCTACCGCATGGTGCAGGGCTCGGCGAGCAACGCCAGCCGCTTTCACAACCCCGCGCTCGCATCTCCCGGCGAAGCGGAGGCTTTCATTTCGCGCGAGTGGCAGGCCCAGGCCGTCAGCGACCGCTACGACTGGCTGTTCACCTACGACGCCGAGACCGTGGAGATTCCACGTGCTTCCGCGGGCGCGTTCCCTTAACCACTGAAGGAGACTTTCATGCATCACTCACGCAGAACCTTGATCGGCGCCACGCTGGCGGCGCTGTTCGCGGTGTTCAGCGCCGGCCCGGCCATGGCGCAGGCCTACCCCGAGCGGCCGGTCAAGCTGGTGATCCCGTATGCGCCGGGCGGCCCGACCGACGTGCTCGGTCGCGTGGTCGCCGAACACCTGGGCCGCGTGCTCAAGCAGCCCGTGGTCACCGAGAACCGCCCCGGGGCCGGCGGCGTGATCGCGATGGCCGAAGTCTCGCGTGCCGCACCAGACGGCTACACCCTGCTGCTGGGCGACATCAACCTGTCGGTGAGCCCGTCCATGCACAAGACGCTGGCGTTCGACCCGGTGCGCTCGTTCACGCCGATCGGCATGATCGCCACGGCGCCGATGGTGGTGCTGGTGCCCGGCACGTCGCCCATCAAGAGCATCAAGGAACTCGTGGACCAGGCGAAGAATGCGCCGGGCACGTTGTCGTACGCCCATGCAGGCGTCGGCAGCCCGACCCATCTTGGCCCCGAAGTGTTGAAGAGCCGCTACAACGTGGACCTCATCTCCGTGCCTTACAAGAGTTCCGGCGAAGCCCTCACCGCACTGGCGGCCGGCCACGCGCAGGTGGTGTTCACCGGCATGAGCGCGGCGCGCGGCCTCATGGACGCGGGCAAGGTGCGCCCGCTGGCGATCGCCGGCACCAAGCGCTCGCCGGTTCTGCCGGATCTGCCCACGATGGCCGAGGCCGGCGTGCCGGTGCCGGAGATCGACGTCGGTTCGTGGTGGGGACTGCTGGCGCCCGCGGGCTTGCCGGCCGGCATCACGTCGCAGCTGAACACGGCCTTGCATGCGGCCTTGGCGTCGCCTGAGTTGTCGCAGCGTCTGGCGGCCATGAACTTCACGCAAGGCCAGGGCACGCCGCAAGACCTGCAGGCTTGGATCGCGAGCGAAACGCGTACCTGGTCGGCCGTGATGCAGCGCGCCGGAATCCGGCCCGAGTAGGCGCCGCGGCGCCGTCTTCGCATGGCACTCCCGGCCATGTACCGCGTGAACAGCCCACATCCGTGGGCTGTTCTGCGTCCGGGCCCCCGGGCCCGACCCGCTTCGCGGTTTTCCCGATGGGCCTGAGAATCGGCACCGGGCCGCTGGCACAGCGCGGCGGCAGCCCGGTGCAGGCCGCATCGCGGCCCTGGGGAGGCGGTTTGATCTTCGAAGACTTGAGTGCGTTCGTGGTCGTGGCGCGTGTGGGGAGCTTCTCGCGCGCGGCGGTCGAGCTGTGCGTGGCGCAGTCGGCCTTGAGCAAGCGCGTGCAGCGGCTGGAGCACGGCGTGGGCACGGCGCTGTTCGAGCGGCGGGCGCGAGGCGTGGCGCTCACGCAGGCAGGCCAGTCGTTCCTGGCTCGCGCGCAGCGGGTGGTCGACGAAGTGGCCGACATGGAGCGCAATCTCTCCACCTTGGTGGAAACGCCGTCGGGTGAAGTCCGGATCGCGCTGCCGCAGCGCACCTGCGGCCTGCTGGCACCGCCGGTGATCGAGCGCTGCCGCTCGGAGCTGCCCTTGGTCGACCTGCAAGTGCTCGAGGGGACGCCCTCGAACGTGCATGGCTGGCTGTTGCGGGGCGAGGCCGACATCGCCATGACCTACAACCCCGAGCTGGGGCCTGAGTTCGTGGTGCAGCCCTTCATGAGCGAGCCGCTGTACCTCATCGCGCCGGCGGAGGCGACACCGATGCCGCGCGCATGCACCTTTGCCGATCTCGGCACCTTGCCGATGATCCTGCCGAAGAAACCGCACATCGTGCGTGTGCTGGTGGACCGCCTGTGTGCCAGCAGCGGGGTGCGGGCCAACATCATCTACGAGACCGATGGCGCGCACACCATTCGGGGCATGGTGGAGCGCGGCATGGGCTATTCGGTCTTCAGCCTGAGCACCACGTGGAGCTATGCCATTGAAGCCGGGCGTCTCGTCGCGGTGCCTTTTGCATCACCGCTGATGAACTGGAAGATGTGCCTGGTGCGCGCGCGCAAGAGCCTCGGCGCCGTGGCGGTGCATCGGGTGAACGAGATCGTTCAGCAAGAGGCCGAGCTGCTGCTCGAGCGCGGAAGCTGGCCCGCGGCGCGGCGCATCGCCGATCCGGTGCCCGCAGACGGCGCGAATTGAGCCGCCGAGGTTCGACGAGGGCTCGCCGGCTCGGCAAGCCCCACTTGCCGGGAAGTGGATCGGCGCCTATTATAGGCCGACCAGTCGGTCTAATTTGAAGCAACTTCAGGCACCAGATCCCCATGACAGGACCCCTCGCAGGTGTGACCGTACTTGAAATGGCGGGCATCGGTCCCGGCCCTTTTGCCGCGATGATGCTGGCCGACATGGGGGCGCGGGTCATCCGCATCGACCGCATCCCGAGTGGAAAGAAGACGGGCTTGCAGGCCATGCTGAACAACGACAGCCTGGTGGATCGCGGCCGTGAATCCGTGGCGGTGAACCTGAAGGATCCCGCGGGCGTGGCCGTGGTGCTGAGCCTGGCGGCGCGTGCCGACGCGTTGATCGAGGGATATCGCCCGGGCGTGATGGAGAAGCTGGGCCTCGCGTACGCCGACGTGCGCGAGCGCAACCCGCGCATCATCTACGCCTCCGCCAGCGGCTACGGCTCACGCGGAC
>CAZBOF010000004.1:57671-64549 GCA_964493285.1 uncultured Rhizobacter sp.
GCTGGGGCCAGCACGGCCCGCTGGCGCAGGCCGCGGGCCACGACCTGAATTACATCGCGCTCACCGGCGCCTTGCACGCCATCGGCCCCAGCGACCGGCCGCCGGCGGTGCCGCTGAACCTGGTGGGCGACTATGGCGGCGGCGGCATGCTGATGGCGATGGGGGTGTGCGCGGCGCTGTTCGAGGCGGCGCGTTCCGGCCAGGGCCAGGTCCTCGACGTGGCCATGACCGATGGCGCAGCATTGCTGATGGCGGCGATGTACGGCATGAAGGCCAACGGCCACTGGCACGACCGGCGCGAAAGCAATTTCCTCGATGGCGCGGCACCGTTCTACGCCAACTATGCGTGCGCCGACGGCAAGTACGTGGCCATCGGCGCGATCGAGCCCCAGTTCTACGCGACGCTGATGGAACGTTGCGGCATCCAGTCGCCCGAGATGGCGGCGCAATGGGACGCGGCTGCGTGGCCCCGCCAGCGTGAAATCCTCGGTGCGCTGTTCCTCACGCGCACCCGCGATGAATGGTGCACGCTGCTGGAAGGCAGCGATGCCTGCTTTGCGCCCGTGCTCAGCCTGACCGAGGCGCCTGCGCATCCGCACAACAAGGCACGCGCGACTTTCGTCGAATCGGGCGGGGTGATGCAGCCTGCACCGGCGCCGCGCTTCGACCGCACGCCCTCGGCATTGCCTGGTGGCCCGCCGGAAGTGGGCCAGCACACGCGCGCCGTGCTCGCGGAGTTCGGCCATCGGGCTGAAGACATCGAGCGCTTGAGCCGGTCCGCAGGCGTGTACTGCCGGGAAGGCGTGGCGGGATGACTGCCGTGCCCGTGCCGGCGCGGCGGTTCGGCAAGCCCTTGCATCTTCGGCGCATCACCATCGAGGCGTTCGAGCGCGAGGACGGGCTGGTCGACATCGTCGGCACGCTGATCGATACCAAACCCGTGGACATGCCCATGGCGGAGCGCACCGCGCATGCCGGCGAGCCCATCCACCATTTCATCGCCCGCATGGCGGTGGACGACACGTTCCTGATCGTCGAAGCCGAGCTGAGGGCCGTGAGCAGCCCGTACCGCGTCTGCGGCCAGATCGTCGACAGCTACCGCCAACTCGCCGGGCTGCGCATCGGCCCCGGCTTCACCAAGACGACGAAAGACCTGTTCCGCGGCGTGAAGGGCTGCACCCACATGTCCGAACTGCTGGGGCCGATGGCCACCACGGTGTTCCAGGTCGTCTGGGCCGACACGCGCACGCATGGCGTCCCCGGCGAGCGGCACACGCCGGTCAACGGGTGCCATGCGCTCAGCGTCGATGGCGAAATCGTCAAGACTTACTTTCCACACCTGCGGCCGAGGCGACCCTCGTCCGGATCCGACACACCATGACCTTGAACGACAAGCTTCCGCCCTGGGACGAGACGGCGATCACCACGCTCCTGGCGCTCGACAGGCTGCCTGATGGCCGCTGGCACAACCGATGCGCAGACGCCAATCCCAATGGCCGCGCCTTCGGCGGGCAGGTGTTGGGCCAATCACTCATCGCCGCCTCGCATGACGTGCCTCCGGGCCGCCACCCCTGCGCCATGCAGCTCATCTTTCTGCAAGGCGTGATGCCCGACGAGCCGGTGCTGTTCGAGGTGCAGACACTGCAGGAGGGCAAGCGCTTCAGTTCGCGCAGCGTGCGCGGCACGCAGGGTGCGGGACGGACGGTGTTCCAAGCCCACCTCACGTTCGCCGTGCCGATGGAGGGCGCCGATCACCAACTGGGCAGCCCCGAGGCGTTGCAAGACCCAGAGAGCTTTCCGCGACTGCGTGATGCCCAGTCGCCCACGCTGGCGCAGTTGCAGCGCCTGGGTTGCTACCCGTTGATCGAGAAGCCGTGCATGGAGATGCGGGTGGACGACCTCGCGGCGCAGACCCGGCTTGGCAACCAGGACATGCGCTTCCGGTTCTGGCTGCGCACCCGCGAGAACATTCCTGCCGATCCGGTGATGCGGGCGGCGGTGTTCGCCTACCTGTCCGACTGGTTCCAGAACTTCTCGAGCTTCTCGGCCCACATGCTGGACCCGGATGCGACCCGCCGCGTCTACATCTCCAGCCTGAACCACAACATCTGGTTCCATCGGCCGGTCTCGCCCGGCGACTGGATGCATGTGGACAGCCGCAGCCCGTCGGCGTTCAACGGCATCGGCCTGTCGACGGTCCACGTGCACGACCGCCAGGGGGCGCTCGTGGCCACGACGACGCAGCAGTCGCTGCTGGCTTTCATGTGACGCCTCAGTACTGCTCGCTGGGCAGCTGGACGACGATGCCGTCCAGCGCGTCGTTCATCTTGATCTGGCAGCACAGGCGGCTGTTGGGCTGGCGGTCCGGCACCGCTTCGAGCATGAACGACTCGGTGGATGACATGGGCGGCAGCTTGTCCAGCCAGCGTTCGTCGATGAATCCATGGCAGGTGGCGCAACTGCATGTGCCGCCGCAATCCCCCAGGATCCCAGGCACGTTGTTGTCCGTGGCAAGCTGCATCAGGTTGCGGTTGTTTTCGCCTTCCACGGTGTGCGTGGTGCCGCTGTGTTCGATGTAGGTGACGGCGCTCATGGAGAGGACTGGCCTTGGGTAGTGTTGAGGGTCGGCGAGAGGTGGATCGTTGCCCGGAAGTGAATTGACATAGACCGTCCGGTCGGTCTATTATTGCAGCAGATGGTCGTCCGATGCAAGAGACGCCATCCGTTGAACCCCGCCTCCATCGAGGCTTTTGTTTGAGGTGAAACGAGATGACAAAAAGCGAGACAAGCGTCGCCGCATCGGCGGGCTCCCTGGACGATCCGTCCGCCGAAATCCTGGTGGGTGACGGGCCTGCGCTGCTGAAGCTGCATGCCAGCGGCATCGCGCATCTGAACCTGAATCGCCCGGATGCTGCCAACGGCATGAGCGTGGAGATGCTGGAAGGCCTGCAGCGCGCCCTGATGAAAGTCCACGGCGACTCGCGCGTGCGGGTGCTGCTCATCACCGGCAGCGGAAAGAATTTCTGTGCCGGTGGCGACGTGCACGTGTTCCTGGCCCAGGGCGAGCAACTGCCGGGCTACATCCGCGTGGCCACGTCGCTGCTGCAGAACGCGGTCGCATTGATGATGCGACTGAACGCGCCGGTGGTTTCCGCCGTCCAGGGCTTTGCCGCGGGCGGCGGCGGCATGGGCCTCGTGTGCTCGTCCGATTTCGTCGTGGCGGGTGAATCCGCGAAGCTCCTGGCCGGCGCTACGCGCGTGGGCATGGTGCCGGATGCCGGTGTGTCCGTCACGCTGACGCAGCTCGTGGGCATGCGCAAGGCGATGGAGATCTTGCTGCTCAACCCGGTGATCGCCGCGCCCCAGGCGCTCGAGATGGGCCTGGTCACGCGCGTCGTGCCCGACGCGAAGCTGGTGGACGAAGCCTGGGCCCTGTGCACCCAGTTGGCGGCCGGCGCGCCCGCTGCGCTCGCGGCCACGAAGCGCTTGCTGTGGGACGGCCTGGGCCAAGGCCCGGAGTCGGTGATGCCTGAAGAGAACCACACGCAGTCGCAGTTGTCGGGCACGCACGACGCCATCGAAGGCTTGAAGGCCGTGATCGAGAAGCGCGCCCCGAAGTTCACGGGTCGTTGACATGGCTGCGCAGAAGACCGGGCCGCTCAGCGGCCGACGCGCACTCGTGACGGGCGGTGCCAAGGGCATCGGCGAGGCCATCTGCGAGCGGCTGGCGCAAGACGGCGCCGAGGTCGTGGTCGCCGACATCGACATCGCCGCGGCCAGCGCACTGGCGGATCGCATCGGCGCACGGGCCGTGGAGATGGATGTCACCGACCTCGCCAGAGCCAAGGCGGTGGTGGAAAGCCATGGGCCGTTCCTGATCCTGGTGAACAACGCAGGTGTGGACCAGCATGCGTTCTTCTCCGACACGACGCCGCAGGACTGGAACGCGCTGATCGCGGTGAACCTGCTGGCGGTGCTCGCCACCACGCATGCCGTGCTGCCCGCGATGCGGGAAGCCCGCTATGGCCGCATCGTGAACGTGGCCTCGGAAGCCGGGCGCATGGGCTCGCGCGGCGGCTCGGTGTATGCCGCGGCGAAGGGCGGCGTGATCGCCTTCACCCGCTCGATCGCGCGGGAGAACGGGCGCGAAGGCATCGTCGCCAACGCCATCGCGCCCGGGCCGATCGACACGCCCATGCTGCGCCACGCCGTCGAGCGCGTCGGCGACCGGCTGATGGACGCCATGACCGGCGCCACGCTGCTGCGCCGCCTCGGCACGCCCCGCGAAGTGGCCGCCACGGTGGCCTTTCTGGTGTCGGAGGACGCGGGCTACATCACCGGTGAGACGCTGGGCGTCTCCGGCGGCATGGGGTGTGGGCAATGACGGCGCAACCGGCTTCCTCTCCCCGCCCGGTCGACGAGGTGGTGGCGCGCGTGAAGGCCACGTACGGGCGTTGGGTGCGTGGCACCACGGTGCAGCAGATGCGCAGCGACTGGGAGCAACTGTTTCCGGCGGACGGGCTGGATGCATCGCTCGAGACGGCGGATGCCGATGGCGTGCCCTGCCTGTGGGTGCGCGCCGCCGGTGTCACCGACGAGAAGACGATCCTCTACTTTCACGGCGGCGGCTTCCAGGTCGGCTCGCCGCTGTCGCATGCCGAGCTGATGGCGAACCTCTCGCAGGCGGCCGGTTGCCGCGTGCTGGGGGTGGACTACCGCATGGCGCCCGAGCATGCGCTGCCGGCGGCCCACGCCGATGCACGCACGGCGTACGAGTGGCTGCTGAAGCTGGGCGCATCGGCCGGCGACATCGCGCTGGCCGGTGATTCCGCTGGCGGCAACCTGGTGCTGCAATTGGCGCTGGCGCTGCGTGACGACGGTGCCAAGCTGCCGGCGGGCATCGTGCTCATGTCGCCTTGGACGGACATGTCCGCGTCCGGCGAAAGCTATGAAACGCGCGCCGCCGCCGACCCGATCCACCAGCGCGCCATGATCCACGCGCTGGCACGCAACTGCCTGGGCAAGGCCATTGCGCCGGCATCGCCGCAGGCGTCGCCGTTGTTCGCATCGATGCAGGGCTTGCCGCCGATGCTGATCCAGGTGGGCGACACGGAAGTGCTGCTCAGCGACGCCACCGTGCTGGCGGACAAGGCGCGCGCCGCGGGCGTGCCCGTGGAGCTGGAAGTGTGGGAGCACATGATCCATGTGTTCCAGCAGTTCCCGCGCGAGTTGGCGGAAGCACGGGATGCCATTGCGCGCATCGGAAGCTTCCTGCGAAGCCGATTGACCATTGTTTGAACAAAGGGTGAACCAATGATTGGAATCACGGGCTATGGCGGCTATGTCCCGCGCCTGCGCATGGTGCGCAAGGCGATCGTGGAGGCGAACGCCTGGTATGCATCAGGTCTGGGCGGGCGGGCCAAGGGCGCACGCGCGCTGGCGAATTGGGATGAGGACAGCTTGACGCTGGCGGTGGCCGCCGCGCGCGACTGCCTGGGCGCGGCCGAAGACCGCAGCCATGTCGGCAGCGTCATCCTGGCTTCGGGCACCTTGCCCTTTGCCGAGCGGCTGAACGCGGGCGTGCTCAGCGAGGCGCTGACGCTGGACGAAGGCGTGCAAGCCACCGACATGACCGGCTCGCAACGCGTGGCGCTCTCCGCACTGGGGCAGGCCGTCACCGCGGTGGCCGGCGAGCGCACGGGCAAGTCAGTGCTGGTGGTGGCGTCGGACACGCGCAAGGCGCGCCCGGCCAGCACGCAGGAACTCGACTTCGGCGATGGCGCCGCCGCGGTGCTGGTCGGCCGGGAGAACGTGCTGGCCGAGTTCATCGGCCGCGGCACGGTCACCACCGATTTCGTGGACCACTTCCGCGAGCAAGGCGAAGAGATCGACTACTACTGGGAAGAGCGCTGGGTGCGCGACGAGGGCATTGCCAAGCTCGCGCCGAAGGCCGTGAAGGCGGCGCTCGCGGCGGCGGGCGTGGAGGCGGCCAAGGTCGACCACTTCCTGTTCCCCTGCGTGTTCTCCAAGCTGGACCAGCAGGTGGCCAAGCGCTGCGGCATCCGCCCCGAGGCGGTCGCCGACCCGCTGGCCGCGACCGTTGGCGACACCGGCGTGCCGCATGCGCTGCTGATGCTGGCGCAACTGCTCGAGCGCGCGCAGCCGGGCCAGACCATCGTGCTGCTGCAGTTCGCCAGCGGTGCCGAGGCTTTGGTGTTTCGCGTCACCGAGCAGATCCGCAGCTTCAAGCCGGCCAAGGGGGTGTCGCATTACATCGCCAACGGCGTCGATGAAACGAACTACACCAAGTTCCTGTCGTTCAAGGACCAGCTGGCGCTGGAGCGCGGCATGCGCGGCGAGCAGGACCGCAAGACGGCGTTGACCACCGCCTACCGGCATCGCGCCGCGATCCTCGGCCTGGTGGCCGGGCGCAGCGAGGTGACGGGGCTGGTGCACTTTCCGCCGTCGCGCCTGTCGCTGACCGAAGGCGCGGGCACCGAAGCCGGTGCCGACACGCAGCGGCCCCACAAACTGGCCGAGCGCCGCGCGCGCGTGCTGAGCTGGTCGGCGGAGTTCCTTTCGTTCCACCGTTCGCCGCCGCACACCTATGGGCAGGTGGACTTCGACGGTGGTGGCCGCATCCTGATGGAGTTCACCGACGTCTCCAAGGGCGACATCGACGTGGGCACCGAGGTCGAGATGGCGTTCCGCATCAAGGACGTGGACGACCGCCGCGGCTACACCCGCTATTTCTGGAAGGCGACCCCCGTGCGCGCCACCGCGAAGGAGCAATGACATGGCAGCAGGCATCAAAGACAAAGTAGCCATCCTCGGCATGGGCTGCAGCAAGTTCGGCGAACGCTGGGACGCCAGCCCCG